>JALWDJ010000071.1 GCA_027014605.1 Campylobacteraceae bacterium | reverse complement strand
TGTTGGTTATCTTGAAATTAAAAAATAGAGAGAATATTCAATGGGCGTTAGAGCCTATTAATAAAGTTTTAAATCATTTTGGAAATGGTGAGGTTAAAATTACACCTAGAGGTAGTTTTAAAATTGGGAATATAACTGTTCAGCGAAAAGGTGGGGATAATGGACGAGAGACGGCTAATATGTTGCAGTTTAAAATTAATCCTGCTGAGTTAATAAATTAAACAATAGATATAATTTAATTAATTAGGAGACAATATAAAAGTACAATTTAAAAACTTCTTTAACCATTTTGGCTATTTAGAGTTAGACCAAGCAATAGAAGTATTTTCTCTATTTGGTGGAGTTGAAGAGTATATAGAGTTAGACCCATTTGATGATATAGAGACTATAATTCGTTTTAATTTTATAAATAACTATAGGAATTTAAAATCTATAATTAATCCAGTCTTTCTTCTGAATGAACCATACAGAGATATATTAATAGCTATAGCTAGAGGTGATGGAAGGTTATCAAATATATTTAGAAAAGCTAGAGTTGGTAGCACTCTTGGATTAGAGATTTTAAGAGAGTTAGAAGGATTAGATATTATTAGATTTGAACTCTCACGAGAAGAGCCTTTAAAAAAATATCCTAATCAAAAATTAGAGAAATCTCTTCGTTCATATAAAATAGAGCCAAAAATTCGTTTTATATTTCCATTTTATCGTTTTTGGTTTGGTTTTGTAGAGCCATATAGCAAGGATTTATCTAAAAAAAATTCAGAGAGATTTTTTAAAAATTTTGAAAAACACTTCTCTCGTCTTAATAGTTTAGTATTTGAGCAGTTATCAAATGAGCTATTAAATACTCATTTTAATAATAGACTAAAATCTATGGGGAGTTATTGGGATAAAAATAGTGAGTTTGATATTTTAGCTAAAACAGAGGATAATAGGGTTATATTGGGAGAGTGTAAATATAAAAATAGAAAGATATGTAAAAGTGAACTATCTAAACTCAAATTAAAAGCTAAAGAGTCAAATATAAATGTGAATATATATGCACTTTTTTCTAAAAATGGATTTTCCAATGAACTCCAAAATAGTAACATTCATAATTTACTACTATTTAAATTAAAAGATTTTAGTAAATTACTATATTAATTATGTTATATTTATATATAATAAAAAAAAGGATACAAATAGGAATGGATGCTAAAAAGATAAGTAAATTCTGTCAACCATTTAGAGTTATATTAGGAATTTTATTAATAGGTTATGGAATTGTGAGTCATAATCATTGGTTCTACTTAGGAATAATTCCTCTTATTGCAGGTCTTATCAATTTTTGTCCACTATGTGGCATTACAAAACAGTGCAATTTAATTGGGAAGAAGTAGAGTTTTTTACCTCTGCTTCTCTACACTTTTAAACTCTTGAATAAATCTATATATAGATAAAAGAAGTTGAAATAGTAAAATTCCTATTAAATCAGCATATATATCATATATAGATGAGCTTCTATATATTAGATAACTCTGAACAAACTCAATAAATATTCCAAAGAGTAATAGTGCTATCATGTTTCTTAGTCTATGTGATATTGTTGATGAGGCACGATTAAGTAGATATGATAGTGTAAAAAATGCTATTATATGTTTGATTTTATCAGCATTATCAATATATATATCAATATGGTCATTAGGAACAATAGCGAGTATAAAAACAGTTAATGCTGTTATATAAAAGAGTATTTTATACTCTTTTTTTGTTAAATTTATCATGATTTTTTATCTCTAACTAATGCTTCTAAAACTCTACTTATAGTTCTAACTCCAACACCACTTGCACCATAAGGATTTTCTCCCCAAATATGTTCTACAAAAGCTGGCCCCGCTATGTCTATATGAACCCATTTATCTCTATTCTCTTCATCTATAAACTCTTCTAAAAATAATCCTGCTGTAACTGCTCCACCATAACGGGTATTTGATATATTACAAATATCAGCTACTTCACTCTTAAGACTCTTTTTAAGGTATCTATTAAAATCTAATTTAGTAGCAAATTCTCCTGCTATATTTGCACCTTTTACTATCATATCTTTTATTTTAGTACTCTCTCCCATAACAGTAGATGTATATTGTCCAACTCCCACAACACTAGCTCCTGTTAAGGTTGCTAAATCAAAAATATAATCTGCCTTTACCTCTTGCTGTGCATAACATAGTGTATCTGCCAATACTAATCTCCCCTCTGCATCAGTATTTCTAACCTCAATAGATTTACCATTTTTAGCAACCAATACATCATCAGGTTTATAGGCATCTCCTCCTATCATATTTTCAACTGCTCCAATAAATCCATGAACTTCTATAGGTAAATTCATTTCAGATACACTCTTCATAATACCAAGAACTGCACTAGCTCCACTCTTATCTAATTTCATAGTTACCATAAAATCAGATGGTTTTAGACTAAGTCCACCACTATCATAAGTTAACCCTTTTCCAATAAGTGAGACTACTGCAATAGGATTTTTAGGTTTATGTGCTAGATGTATAACTCTTGGTTTATGTCTTGATGCTCTACTTACTGCTAGAAGTGCATTCATTTTCTCTTTTTTTATCTCTTTTGTTTTTAAAACCTTACACTCTAAACTATTTTTTTTAGCTAACTTCTCTGCAATATCTGCTAATACTTTAGGATAGCAATCATCTGGAGTAGTATTTACTATATCTCTTGTAAAGTTGGTAGCTTTAGCCAATATTTTAGCTCTCTTTACAACAGGGCTACAAGCCTCTAAATTTAAATCAAACTCTCTATAATCCTCTAGTGAGATTATAATCTCTTTAATATTGAGCTTACTCTTTTCATTCTTATATCTATCAAAACTATATCCACCTAATATAAATCCCTCTACTATTGCACGAATTACAGATGTACATTTAGGGTGGTTCATATATGATGCTATTTTTAAACTTCTATATTTAGTGGTTTTTAATCTTCTAATAACAGATGCTACTGCTGTTCTAGTTGTAGAACTACCAATTTTATCAGCTCCTACATATGCTCTATTTTTCTCTATTAATAGTGCGACCTCATCTTGTTCACCTCTAAATCCAATTTTTTCTAATAACTCTCTATCTTTTATAAATCGATGTTCAAAATTTTTATTTATGACTAAAATTATCTCTAATTCAGCCTCTATATTATTTATTAGCTCTTTAGTTAATTTGAAATTCATATTTTTCCTTATTTTTCATTAAAAAATTTATAGATTATACACTTCTTTTGATTAATAATTTCGTTATAATATCCTTTAAATAACACATTTTATCTTAAAAGATGTGATTTAATAGAAAGGGAATTTTATGAGAATTTTAATTATTCTATTTTTTATGTTTATTAATATAGAGGCAAAAACCATTGAGGTTAATTATAAAGTCGAATTTGGAATTATGGGGGAGATAGGTGTAGCACATGCTAAATTAACTAAAAATTCTACAATTTATGAAATAGATATAAAGTTAGAGACAATGGGTATGACAAAAGTTTTATCTGGAGATAGAAGGGAGGAGCATATATCTAAAGGACATATAGAAAATGGATTATTAGTCTCTGATATGTATCAGATTATTAAGTCACATGGCTCTAAAGCTAGTAATAGAATATATACAATAGACCATAAACTAAAGAAGGTCATAAGGAAAGATAAAAAGTGGAAAAGAGGAAAATTATATAAAGATAAGACAAAAGTTATGAAATACTACTCTAAAGATGACCTTTTAACACTCTATTTTAATTTAAATAAATATATAGAAGATAAGAATGTGAGTGAAGATTACCATTTTAGTGCAGTTGGTGCAGAGATACAGAAAGGATTTGTTGATATTCATATTCCAAAACCTAGTGAAATGGAGGAATATAGAGAGTTATTAGGAGATGATGGGGCTTGGTATGCTAGAGCTATTGTCCATCAAAAGATATTTTCTAGTAGTAAAGGTGAGCTATTTTTAAGTATTGGAGATGATGGCATTGCTAAAAAAGCTGTATTAAAAGATTTAATTTTATTTGGAGATATTAGAGCATTTAGAATAAATTAACTAAAAATGTGATATAATATTTTTAACTTAAACTTAAGGAGTTAGAAATGAAAAGATTAATATTAATATTAACTACTATTATATCACTTAGCTTTATGGGCTGTGGAGGTGGTGGAGGAAGTAGCAAAGAGGCAAAAGAGCTACTTCAAAAGATACTTCAAGTTGTAGGTATTCCACAAGAGATTGTAGTCAATATCTGTCAAGATGGAAATGAGAATGGAATTTGTGAAAATTTTGAACTACAAACTAAAGTTACTCTAAATAGAGGTGATAGTTTTAGTGATATTTTGCAAAAAATTTCTCTAACTGAAGATGGTAAATACTTTTTAGAGACAAGAGATATAACTAAACCAATTCTATTAGAACTTCAAGATATTGCAAATGTAAATTATGATAATGGTAAATTTACTCTTCCATTTAGTGGATTTAAAACCCATGAAAATAATGAGACTAAAGAGTTATCTATCTTAGCTTCCATGGTTGATAAAAACTATTTTAGTGATAGTGAATTGTACTCTATTAGACACTTAAATAGTAAAGATACACAAGATAAATTTTATGCAAAACTATTAAAAGCATTAGAAGATAATATAAATACTTTAAGAGCTGTTGGATTAAATCCACAAGATGCAATGTCAGAAAATCTAAAAGAGATGGCAAATCAATTAATAGTAGATGGAATAAAAGATACTCTACCACAAGATTTAAATAGATGTGGAACAGATAATGAATGTATAGATAGAAGATTAGATACTCTCTCTACTCATATAATAATTTCCAATGAGAAAGCAGAGACTATTAAATCAGGAAGAGATAATAGTGCAACACCTACACCTACAGTTCATAATAATAAAAAAGGACTACTTGTATCAAAAGAAGTAGAAGTAGAAAAATCTGAATATGAGGAGACTAAAACTACTATAACTTATGAATATAATAATAAAAATCAAACTATTAAAAGTATAACGAATATAGTTACAACTTATAATAATGGTGAAGAAACAGATACCACTACAGAGACATGTACTTATAATTATAATAGTAGTGGTAAATATATAGGAGATGTATGTAGTGAAACTAGAAAGTCTTCTTATGGAGAAGAAACTGAAGTAACTAATTCCAATACAGATATAATATATAAAGATAATAAGTTATATAAAGAGTTAGATTATGATAATGATGGAAAATTATCTTCATCTTGGGAGATTTTGGAATGGAGTGGAAATAAACCTATTAAATGGAGATATATAGATTATAATAGTCAAACAGGGGAAGAAGAGGATATTTCAACTTATAATGCTATCTATACAGGTGATAACCCAACTCATTTAGAGGGTAGTACTAGAGATACTACTTGGAGTAAAGATAGAAAATTTGATAATAAACTAAATCCATACTACTACTCATGGCAACAAGAAGATTACTATTGGTTTGGTTGGTTTGGAAAAAATAATATAATTGAAGAGATTACTACAACTAAATATAGTGATACAAGTTATACAACTACTCAAAAAAATGAGATACAGTATAATAGTAGTAATATGCCAATAAGAATAGATAGTTATACTACATATAGTAGTTATCCTGATAGAAAAGATCATACTTATACTACTTATGAGTATATAGAACCAAAATAGATAAATAGCTTCCTAAGATAGGAAGTTATTTAAATTGATTTTTTAATATATCTTTTGCTTGTATCATATCCTTATCTCCTCTTCCAGAAAGATTTACAACTATAACTTTTTCTTCTATCTCTTCTTTTCTCATCTTTTTAAGATATGCTATAGCATGAGAGGATTCAAATGCAGGAATAATCCCCTCTTTTTGAGATAGCCAAACAAAACCATCAAGAGCCTCTTCATCTGTAATATAGTCATAAGTTACCATATTTTTATCTTTTAAGTAGGCGTGTTCTGGCCCAATGCCAGGGTAGTCAAGCCCTGCTGATATGGAGTGAGCTTCAAGGATTTGTCCATCTTCATCTTGAAGTAGATAGCTAAGTTGTCCATGTAGTACCCCTGGGTTACCCTTTGCTAGAGAGCAACCATGTTTAGAGTCTAAGCCTAATCCACCAGCCTCAACTCCTATACACTCTACACTCTCATCTTCTAAAAAGTGATTAAATATACCTAAAGCATTACTTCCACCACCAATACAAGCAATTATTTTATCAGGAAGAACCCCCTCAACACTCTTTAGTTGAGATTTTGCCTCCCAACCAATTATAGATTGAATATCTCGTATCATCATAGGATATGGGTGAGGTCCTGCTACTGTACCTATAATATAGTATGTATCTCTAGCGTTTGTTACCCAGTGGCGAATTGCATCATTCATAGCATCTTTTAGAGTCTTACTACCACTCTCAACGGAGTGGACTTTAGCACCCAAAAGTTTCATTCTAAATACATTTAGCTCTTGTCTTGCTACATCTTTAGCACCCATAAAAATCTCACACTCCAATCCAAAAAGTGCAGCTACTGTAGCAGTTGCTACTCCATGTTGCCCTGCACCTGTCTCTGCAATAACCTTTTTTTTGCCCAATCTCTTTGCCAAAATTGCTTGTGCTACCGTATGATTTATCTTATGAGCTCCTGTATGGTTTAAATCTTCTCTCTTTAGATAGATTTTTGCATTTAACTCTTTAGATAAATTCCCTGCAAAATATAGAGGAGATGGACGACCTACATAATTTTTATAGTAATAATCAACCTCACTCCAAAACTCCTTATCAAATCTAACTTTCTCATAATCGACTCTTAACTGTTCAAGTGGAGGCATAAGTGTCTCTGGTACAAATCTCCCTCCAAAAATGCCAAAATGTCCATTAATATCAGGGTCATTTGGACTTGGCTTTGGAATATATATATCTTTACAATCTCTCATTTTTCTTCTTTTTAAAGTAGTTGGGTGATTATATCTTATAGGTGCTTAATTATAAAATTCTTAAGATATAATATGCGAAAAAGAAAAAATGGAATGAATGATGAGAGGATTTTTAACAAAAGCAAAAGCATCAAGACAGATAGTAGCTACACTAGATAGTAGAACAAAAAATAGAATTTTGTATGAAATGGCAGAGGCATTAGTTAATAATAGTGAATATATAATTGACGCTAATTCAAGAGATATGTTACTTGGTAAAAAAAATAGACTTAACTCTGCACTTCTTGATAGGTTACTCTTAGATAAAGAGAGAATTAGAGGTATGGCAAAATCTTTAGTTGAAATATCAAATCTAAAAGAGCCTGTTGGTAGAGTTTTAGATGGTTGGATAAATGATGATAACTTAAGGATAGAGAAAATATCTGTACCTATTGGGGTTATTGGTGTAATTTATGAATCAAGACCAAATGTAACCTCAGATGTTGCAGGATTATGTTTTAAGAGTGGAAATGTTGCTATTTTAAAGGGAGGGAAAGAGGCAGAGAACTCAAATAGAGCAATAGCAGATGTATTACAGAGTATCTTAGAGCATCACTCCCTACCAAAAGAGATTATATCACTCTTGCCAGATAGTTCAAGAGAGGGTGTTGCCAAACTTATTAAAGAGGATAGTTTTGTAGATTTAATAGTACCTCGTGGTGGAGAGGGGTTAATTAGATATATATCTAAAAATGCATCTGTACCTGTAGTAAAACATGATAAAGGTTTATGTCATACATATATTCATAAAGATGCAGACCCGAAAAAGGCAATATCCATCTCAATAAATGCAAAATGTCAACGACCAGGAGTCTGTAATGCTATGGAGACACTTATTATAGATAAAGATATAGCTAAAAAGATTTTACCAGCTCTATATAAAGCATTTGTTGATGCAGGAACAAAACTTAAAGGGTGTCCTTTGACCCGAGAGTTTATATTTGTAGAACTTGCTACAGATAAGGATTTTGATACAGAGTATCTATCAAATCAGCTAAATATAAAAATAGTAGAGAATATTGATGAAGCAATTGAACATATTAGTAGATTTGGTTCAGGACATTCAGAGGCTATTATTACAGAGAACTATACTGCTTCAGAGAAATTTTTAAATATGATAGATGCAGCTTGTGTATATGTAAATGCTAGTACTAGATTTACAGATGGTGGAGTTTTTGGATTTGGAGCAGAGGTGGGAATTTCAACAAATAAACTACATGCTAGAGGACCTATGGGAATTAATGAGCTTACTACATATAAATTTAAAATTTATGGTAATGGGCAGATTAGATAAACCAAAATGAGATTAGTAGTAGCAATTACAGGAGCATCAGGGGTAGAGCTTGGTCTGAAATTTATAGAGTATCTACCAAAAGAGATAGAGGTACATATTATCTCATCAGATAATGCACTAAGAGTAAATCATTTTGAAAATAGTAAAAAACTTACTATTCATAGTAACTCAAATATAGCTTCCTCTATCTCTTCAGGCTCATTTAGAGTTGATGCTACTGCTATTATTCCATGTAGTATGAATAGTTTAGCTAAGATAGCTTGTGGAATTGCAGATAATTTAGTAACAAGAGTAGCTTCAGTTGCAATTAAAGAGCAGAAAAAACTTCTACTTGCACCAAGAGAGATGCCATTTTCTGCTATTGCACTTGAAAATATGCAAAAGTTAGCAAAACTAAATGTTATTATCGCACCTCCTATTATTGGTTACTACTCAACATCTAATAGTGTAGAGGATATGGAGAGATTTATTATTGGTAAGTGGTATGATATTTTAGGAATAGAAAATAGTCTATATAAAAGATGGGAAGGTTAAAATGGAGTTTAGAAGAGTAATATATCCTGGTACATTTGACCCAATTACAAATGGACATTTAGATATTATTAGAAGAGCATGTGCAATGTTTGATGAAATTATTGTAGCAGTAGCCAAAAATGATGCTAAAAAACCTATGTTCTCATTAGATAAAAGGATAGAGATGGTAGAAAAAGCTACAAAAGAGTTTCCTAAAGTTAAAGTAATATCCTTTTGCTCTCTTTTAGTTAATCTATCTGATGAGTTAAATGCAAATATTATTATTAGAGGACTTAGAGCTGTAAGTGATTTTGAGTATGAATTACAGATGGGTTATGCTAATGCCTCTTTAAAAAAAGAGTTAGAGACAGTCTATCTTATGCCAACTTTAGAAAATGCTTTTATTAGCTCTTCTATTGTTCGCTCTATTCTTCCTTTTAATGGAGAAGTTTCTCATTTAGTTCCAAAGATTATTTTAGATGATATTCAAAATAGGAATTAGTTTAAGTGTATATTATATTTGAAGGTATTGATACTTGTGGAAAGTCCACACAGATAGAGCTTATATCTAAGAGATTAAAAGATGTAATTATTACAAAAGAACCTGGTGGAACAGATTTTGGTAAAAGAGCAAGAGAGATTCTTCTATCAAACTCACTTAGTTCAAAGAGAGCTGAACTTTTACTATTTTTAGCAGATAGAGCTGAACACTATGAGAAGATTATAAAACCAAATAGAGATAAGATAATATTATCAGATAGGGGTTTTTTATCTGGAATAGGTTATGCTCTAGCTAATGATGATTTTAATTTTAACTATTTAATTGAGCTTAATAGATTTGCACTTGAAGATACTTTTCCTGATTTGATTATCTTTTTTAAAATAGATATGCAAACGCTTAAAGCGAGAACTAGCTCTAAAAAATTAGACTCCATAGAAGGGAGAGGCTTAGATTATCTTTTAGTAGTTCAAGATAATATGATTAGTAGCTTAGAAAAACTAAATATTCCCTATATAACTATTGATGCATCAAAAGATATAGAGAGTATTTATAGAAGAATAGTTAGTTTAATAGATATAATATAATTATTTCTTAAGAATAGCTTAAAAAAATATTATAAATCATAAGTTAAGTTTAATCTTCATTTCTCTATAATAGTTAATAATATATTTTAATGAAGGTAAAAATTATGAAAAGAGATATTAAACTATTAGCCTTAGCCTTTTTAATTTTAACAATAGAATTAGATGCCAAAAGTACTCCAATTAAATCAAACATTATTGCAAATCCATATATTAAAAATGGAGACAATATTAAGATAGAAGATATAAATTTATTAAAACCAGCATCAACACCTATAGATGATAATATAGATTATAGAAAGGTTTTTTCTTTACTATTTAAGTTTACTCTATAATTTTAAAGTTATAGAGTAATATAAATAGTAGTTATCAAATCTTCACAATATTACTTAGCGTAACACTTTGTTACAAACTATTCACATACCATAAAAGCCGAATAATTACACAATCTATTTAATAACTTTTCTGCTAATATAAGCCTAATATTCTTCTTATTTCTTAAATTTTTTGTAGAAATTTGTAACAAAGAATAATATCTTAAATAAAGTAAAGGAGTTCTAATGACTCATGTGATTAACAATCACCCCTACTTAGGTATCTTCTTCTTATTTATCGTAACGGTAGGTGCGTTTAATGCAACGCTATTTCTAGCTCGATTGATAAGTAGAAAATTGGCAAAGCTTGATACTGAGAAGTTAAAGCTAACAATCTATGAGTGTGGACCAGAGGTTACTAAACAACCTAATACAATTTCAACACAGTTCTATTTAATAGCACTTCTATTTATTCTTTTTGATGTGGAGATTATATTTATGTTTCCTTGGGCAATAGATTTTAAACTACTTGGCTGGTTTGGATTTGCAGAAATGATACTATTTATTTTACTTTTAACAGTTGGATTTATTTACGCATGGAAGAAAGGAGCACTTGAATGGCACAGCATCAAGTAAATTACGCATCAGCAGGAGGTCTGCCAGTAGCACTTACTACAGTTGACCATTTAATAAATTGGGGGAGAAGTAACTCTTTATGGCCTTTAACTTATGGTCTTGCATGTTGTGCCATTGAGATGATGGCATCAGGAGATAGCCGTTATGATTTTGATAGATTTGGAACTATCTTTAGAGCATCTCCAAGACAGGCAGATGTTATGATATTAGCAGGGACTCTATCTAAAAAACATGCAGAGTTTGCAAGAAGATTATATGACCAGATGACAGAGCCTAAATGGGTTATATCTATGGGGAGTTGTGCAAATACAGGTGGAATGTTTAATACCTATGCAACAGTTCAAGGAGTTGATAGAATTGTACCTGTTGATATATATCTTCCAGGGTGTGCACCACGCCCAGAGACTCTACAGTATGCTTTAATGATGCTTCAAAAGAAGATTAGAAAAGAGTCTGCTAATATGAATAAAAATAAAAAACAAAATCTAAGGTTAATATAATGAGAAAATATGTTCCAAAAGATAGTGTTCAGAAAAAGGCTTACTATACAGATAGATTTCATGTAGTCCCATCTGTTCCAACACAAGATGTTAGCACAGATGAGATTTTTTCAAAACAGTTAGAGATTTTAAGTAGTAAGGTTGAGATAAAATCAGCTTATATTCAAGTGGGTCAGATGAGAGTTGAGATTAATCATCAAGATAACTACAAGGCAATAGAGATACTTAAAAATGAGTGTGGTTACGAGATGATGAGTGAGATGAGTGCTGTTGATTATTTAGCAAAAGATGGTACTTTTGAGGTATTTTATCAACTACTAAATCTTAAAGAGCGAAAGAGAGTCAGAGTTGTATGTAGGATAGAGCAGGGTTTAGCAGTTGAGTCTATAGTTCCTTTATATAAAGCTGCAAACTTTGCAGAGAGAGAGATGTTTGATATGTTTGGAATTGTAGTGAATAATCACCCATTCCTAAAGAGAATTATTATGCCAGATGATTGGGAGGGACACCCACTACTTAAAACATATCCTCTTCAAGGTGATGAGTTTGCCTCTTGGTATGAGGTTGATAAGATTTTTGGAAAAGATGCTAGAGAGGCAATTGGACCAGAAAATAGAGACCCAGCTAGAATTGATAGATATGATACTAAAAGATTTTCAAGAGTTGGTAGAGAAGTACCATTTGGTGCAGATATTAGTAATGGTGAACCAGAGACACCAATTGAGTATAGTACTACATTCTTAGTTGATTATAATGCGTCTCAGACACAATTAGAAGATAGAAAGTAGGAGGAGTAGAGTATGCAACAACCAAATAGACTATCCCCATTTTTTGAAAATCTCAATTTTGAACGAGAAGATAATACAATGGTAATAAATTTTGGACCTCAACACCCATCAGCTCATGGACAATTAAGACTTATGTTAGAGCTTGATGGTGAAAAGGTTGTAAAAGCTTATCCAGATATTGGATATCTTCATCGTGGTATTGAGAAGATGGCTGAAAATATGACATATAATGAATTTCTTCCTACAACAGATAGACTAGACTATATAGCATCAACATCGAATAATTATGCTTATGCTTTAGCTGTTGAAAAGTTAATTGGACTTGAAGTACCACGAAGAGCTCAAGTGATTAGAACTATTTTACTTGAAGTTAATAGAATAATATCTCATCTATTTTTTATTGCAACACATGCACTAGATGTTGGAGCAATGTCAGTTTTCCTATATGCATTTAGAGAGAGAGAGTTTGGAATGGACTTGATGGAGGACTATTGTGGAGCTAGACTTACACATAGTGCAGTAAGAATAGGTGGTGTTCCATTGGATATTCCAGATGGTTGGATGATAGCACTTAGAAAGTGGTGTGATAAGGTTGATTATGAGTTAAAGCACACATATAATGCACTTTTAGAGAAAAATAGAATTTGGAAAATGCGTCTTGAGAATGTTGGTGTACTATCAAGTAAAGATGCACTTAGTTGGGGCTGTACAGGACCTATGTTAAGAGGTAGTGGAGTTGCTTATGATATTAGAAAAGAAGAGCCTTATGAGTTATATAGTGAGTTAGATTTTGATATTCCTATAGCTGATACTAATGATAGCTATGGAAGATATAGATTATATATGGCAGAGATGGAGGAGTCAACAAAGATTATTAGACAGCTTATTGTTAAATATGATGAGACGGAACCTCAACTTATGGCACATGCTCCACAATATATATCTGCTCCAAAAGAGGAGATTATGACACAAAACTATGCACTAATGCAACACTTTGTATTGGTAACTCAAGGTATGAGACCACCAAAGGGTGAAGTCTATGTTCCAACAGAATCACCAAAGGGAGAGCTTGGATTTTATATTAAATCAGAGGGTGAACCTTACGCATATAGATTAAAGTGTAGGGCCCCATCATTTTTCCATACAGGGCTACTTCAAGAGCTTTTAGTAGGTACTTATATAGCAGATGTTGTTACAATTATTGGTTCTACTAATATTGTATTTGGTGAAGTTGACCGTTAAGGAGGAGAGAGTATGCAGAGATATGATTTAAGACATTTACATGATGATTTCTATAGTAGAATGGGTGAACTTATTAATAACAATCTAAAAGTGGGAGAGGTTGGAATTTTTCTCTTTGAGGTTGGTGACTACTCATCTATTCAAAAGAGTGCTGACTTTATTAAAGAGTTGGGACATGAGCTTATGAACTCACTAAAATTTAATGAGGTTGATTGGACAATAGTTGTAAAAAAGGTAGATGCTAAAACTATTGCAAAAAGAAAAGAAGAAGAGAAGAAAGATAAAGAGAAGGCAGAGGCTAAAGCTAAAGCAGAGGTGAAATCTGACCAAGAGGCAGAGATTAAAACTAAAGAGGATAGTAAAAAAACATCTACTAAAAAGACAACTATAAGAAAAAAAGCTACAACAGCTAAAAAAAAGGGTAAATAATGGCAAAACTACTTTTCTCTACTTGGCAGGGTGAATTTATTGATAATAGAGGTAAATCATCTAATGAGTGGAGTGAGTCAGGATTTAAACTGCCAGAGACTTATCATGGAGAGAAAAATTCAAAAGCATTTATAGGTTGGGATGGTGTAGCCATTTTTGATGAAGATATAGATGCTGTTGAGTTGGCAAACCAATATGCTTCACAGTATCAAAAGTACTCTGAAGCGTGTGGACGGTGTGCACCAGGTAGATGGGGAGGAAAAATCCTATATGATTTACTCGACAAAATAGCTAGAGGTGAGGGGAGTCATGATGATATTGCACATCTAAAAGAGATTAGTCAAACAATGATGACTACTTCTAAGTGTGAGATTGGAAGGACTGTTCCTAAACCTATTTTAGATTTAATGGAGTATTATAAAGAGCAGTTTGATAGATGTATTGATGCACAAATTCCATCAAAACACTATAATGGGGATATTTCATATATTGCAAAGATAACAGCACCATGTACAGATATGTGTCCTGCACATGTTGATATTCCTGCATATATTGAGGGGGTTAGAGATATGTTATTTGCTGACTCCCTAAGTGCTACAAGACAGACCATGCCACTAGCTCATACATGTGGGAGAGTCTGTCCTCACCCATGTGAAGATGCTTGTAGAAGAGCAAATCTTGATGAACCTATCTCTATTATGGAGTTAAAGAGAATTGGAGCAGACTATGAGACAGACCATGGATTAGGTTGGCAACATCCATATCCCCCAAAACCTCTTAAAAATGATGGAAAAAAGGTAGCTGTAGTTGGAGCAGGACCTGCTGGACTTACAGTAGCCTACTATTTAGCATTAGAGGGGATTAAGGTTGATATTTTTGAAGAGTTACCTGTAAATGGTGGAGAGGTAGCTGTGGGTGTACCTGAATATAGAATGCCGATTAGTAAATATCAAAAAGATATAGATTTAGTTCTTGAGATGGAAGCAGTTACTATATATAATAACCATAGAGTTGATGCCAATAGACTTAAAGAGATTGAAGCAGAGTATGATGCAACCTTTTTAGGATTTGGAACAAGACTATCTAAAAAAGTTCGTGCCAAAAATGAGAACCCTAAAATGGGTGGATATTGGGGTGCTATTGATATGCTTGATAAGGTAAATCTCTGGAATAAGTACGGTATTGGAAGCCCTGCTAGTAATGAGCTTAAAGATAAGGTTGTTGTCTGTGTTGGTGGTGGATTTACCTCTATGGATGTTGTAAGATGTGCCATTAGAGAAGGAGCTAAAAAGGTTATTATGCTCTATCGAAGAGATGAGAAGACCATTATTAGAAATACAACCTATGAGGAGTATCATGAGGCTGTTGAAGAGGGGGTTGAGTTTATATTCCACTCATCAATAGAGGAGATTTTTGATAATGGAGAGCGTATAGAGAAGCTTAAAGTTAATAAATTTGAGTTAGTTCCAGACCCTAATGGTGGAAGGGCCCAATTGGTTAAGATTGAGGGTGCTGATTTTGAGATTGAGTGTGACTACTTAATCCCTGCTGTATCTCAATCTGCTGATTTACAACTTTTACCAGAGGAGTGGGATATGAAACTAACCTCTTGGGGTACAATCTTAACTAATGGTAAAGACTATATGACATCAAAAGATGGAGTCTTTGCAGGGGGAGATTGCGAATATGGTCCTATGACTATTGTAAATGCAGTTGGTCAAGCAAAAAGGGCTGCCTCTGTAATTAGTCGTTATCTATATAATGGTGGAAAATGTACTCTAACTGATGATGAGATTATGGAAGACCACCTCTCTAAATTAAAAGTTTATAATAAAAATGAGAAGATTACAGGTTGGATGCCAAACATTCCTAGACAAGTTAGTGAGAAGTTAGGTGTTGATGAGCGAAAAACAAACAATAGAGAGGTAAATCTTGGATTTACTGGTCAAGAGGCGATAGCAGAAGCAGAGCGATGTATGCGATGTTACTACATATCGATGGTGGCTGTATAATGAGTAGTTTAAAAGATATAACAATCACTATAGATGGAAAAGAGTGTAAAGGGGTATTTGGACAGACTATATTAGAGATAGCAAGAGAGAATGGTATATATATTCCAACTATGTGCTATTTAACTAAAGTGCTACCAATAGCCTCTTGTCGTATGTGTGTTGTAGAGGTTAAAGGGGTTGATGGGTTTATACTCTCTTGTCAAGAGAAAGCAACCGATGGAGCTGTTATTACAACTCAAAATCAGGAGCTATATAGAGAGAGACAAAATATTATGAAACTCTATAATGTAAATCACCCACTAGAGTGTGGTGTGTGTGACCAGAGTGGTGAGTGTGATTTACAAAATAAAACTATGGAGTTTGGGGTAGATATTCAAACTTTTACAGCAAAAGATATGGCTCGTCCAGTTGAGAATTGGGGATATGTATCTTATGACCCATCTCTATGTATTATGTGTGAGAAGTGTGTTAGAGTATCAACAGAGATTACAGGAGATGAGGCATTAAAGGTTAAGTTTGGTGGATATAGCTCAACTATTGAGAATGTAAAAAAAGATAAAAACTTTGCGACTCTTGGAGAGGCAGCTTCAGTCTGTCCTGTTGGTGCATTAGTAGATACTAATTTTAAATATTCATCTAACGCTTGGGAGTTAACTAAAATCCCATCATCTTGCCCACACTGTGGAGGTGGACATGATGTTATCTATGAGGTTAAAAAGGGCAAAATCTATAGAGTATCTAATGAAGCAGAGTTTAGTACTATGTGTAGTGCTAGTAGATATGGATTTGATTTTGCAAATGAGAATGTAACAAAAGATACTAAAGCTTTTAGTAGAGCTATTGAGGCATTTAATAGTGCAGAGAGTATAATATTTGCTAATGAGATATCTAATGAAGAGGCTCTAATTCTTCAAAAGCTAAAAGAGCTTAAGGGTTATAGATTAATCTCTTATGAGGCAAGAGCATATCAGAAATTTATGAGTGCCTATAGTAAAATCACGGGGAAAAAACTCTATGGAGGAGATTTAAAGACTCTTAGTAAATCAGAAGCTATTATTATTGTGGGAACTAGAGTTAATGATGATGCTCCATTGGTAAAATATAGCATAAATATGGCTAGTAAACACAATAGAGCTAGAGTTATCTATATGCACCCAATTGAAGATAGTAATATATCTAATATTGTTACTCAATTTATTAAGTATGATGCAGGGAGTGAAGAGGGGGTATCAGCACTACTAGCTGATACACTTCTTAGAGATATAGAAGTTCCTAATGAGATTAGAGATATTTTAAATGAACTTGATATTGGAAATCTATCTGCTGAAACTAATATTGGTGAAGAGGAGTTAGAGGATTTAACCAAATCCCTTATTAAAAAAGATAGATACTCTTTAGTTATTGGTGCAGATTTATACTCTCACCCCAGAGCAGAAAATATTGCTAAACTCTTAGCTCTATTAGAGAAGTATGCAGGATTTAATCTAATAGCTACTCCACCTGCTGGAAATGGAATGGGTATCTCTTTAATATGTGAACTTGATGATGAGGTTAAGGGTAAAACTATAGGCTATAATGTAAAGGGTGACTTTACTTTGTCTGCTTTTGGTGGTGGAGATTTAGATATGCCTTCACTAATCCAACAGGAGGGAACTTTAACCTCGATAGATAAAAGAGTTGTTCCTATAAATGTAGCCTTAGATTATGGTGGATATATACTAAATGATATTGCAAATGAGTTAGGTCTAAAATCTAAATATACTATAGAGTATACAAAAGAGTTACCATTAGAGAGTGGATTTAAAAATATTGAGTTTGATAGTTTACCAGATAACTACTCTATTACAGGAGAAGAGAATAGAGGTTATATCTTATCTGAAATCAATACAGATATAGACAATAGCATAGAAGAGCCTTTGGAGTTTGAGGGGATTGATGGAGCTGTTATATATAACTGTAATCCACAAGAACACTTCTCTCCATTTACAGCTATATCTAAAATATTAAAAAATGAGCCTAATTTATTGGGTTCAGAGCAGTTTGCAATAGCTGCAAAACTAAAAGATGGTAACAGAGTTAAATTTGTAATTGATAATATTGAGTTTAGTAGAGTGTTTAAAATTGATACATCTTTAAAGGGAACAATAGCACTTAATCCAACCTATGATATGGGCTTAAGTACGGCTTTGTTATCCTCTTATAGATTTAATAGATTAGAGAAAGTAGGAAGCTAATATGAGTGAAATAGAACTAGTAAAAAACATGATTAGCATTACAATAGATGGAAAAGAGTATAAGGCTAAAGAGGGTGAATATATCCTAAATGCAGCCCGAGCAAATGACATCTTTATCCCTGCTATCTGCTATTTAACAAGATGTTCACCAACACTTGCGTGTAGGATATGTTTAGTTGAAGCAGATGGAAAACAGGTTTACTCTTGTAATGCTAGAGTTAAAGAGGGTATGGAGATAGTAACAACTACTCCAAATATCCTAGAGGAGAGAAGAGCCATTATGGAGGTTTATGATGTAAATCACCCTCTTCAGTGTGGAGTATGTGACCAGAGTGGTGAGTGTGAGTTACAAAACTATACACTTGAACTAGCAGTTGACTCACAAAGTTACTCAATTCCAGATACAAAACGAGAGACAAAAAATTGGAGTAGTGTTCTTCACTATGATGCAGGTTTATGTATTGTGTGTGAGAGATGTACTACTGTATGTAAAGATATGATAGGTGACTCAGCTATCAAAACAACAAAAAGAGGTGGTTCTGCATTAGATAAGAGTCTAAAAGGTAGTATGCCAAAAGATGCTTATGCTATGTGGAATAAACTTCAAAAGTCTATTATTGCACCAAGTAATGGAACAGAGCATACAAACTGTTCTGATTGTGGAGAGTGTATAGCTGTATGTCCTGTTGGTGCATTAGTTAGTAGAGATTTCCAATATACAACAAATGCGTGGGATTTAAAGAAAATCCCTGCCACTTGTGCTCACTGTAGTAGTGGGTGTCAGATATATTATGAGACTAAGCCTACATCTATTAGTGATAGAAGAGAGAAGATTTATAGAGTTACTAATGAGTGGAATTATGTATCTCTATGTGGAGCTGGTAGATTTGGGTATGATTTTGAAAATAGAGAGGTAAAAAAAGATAAAGAGGCATTTAAAAGAGCTATAGAGGCATTTAAAAAGGCAAAAGTTATCAACTTTACATCTGTTATTACAAATGAAGAGGCTCTAATGCTACAGACTCTAAAAGAGAAGCTTGGAGTTAAACTTATTAATCGTGAAGCTAGAGCATTTCAGATATTTTTAGATTTCTATAAGCAGTATAGTGGAAAATCACTATATAGCTTGGACTTTAAAGAGATTATGGCTAGTGATTTTGTTATAAGTCTTGGAACAAGTCTAAGAAATGATAATCCAAATGCAAGATATGCTTTTAATAATGTTCAAAAGATGAATAAAGGAGCAGGACTCTATTTTCACCCTGTAGGAGATACTCTAGTGCCTACATTTGGTAGAAATATCTTAACATTTGCTCATAAAGTTGGACATGAAGAGGCTGTTTTACTTCTTCTCATAGAGCTATTTAGCAATAAAGATGAGTTACCAGATATAGTTAAAGAGCAGTTAGATAGAGAAAAACTTGTTGAACTTCTAGGTGGAGATAGTAAATTTGAAGCCTCATTCAGTAAAATTATGAAGAAGAAAGAGAAGTTCTCTTTAATAGTTGGAGAGGATTTATATTTCCACCCAAAAGCAAAAAATATTGTAAAATTGATTACTATTTTAGAGAAGACTTCACCTATTAAGGTAGCTATGATACCTCCAAAGACAAATTCTCTTGGTGTAGCACTAATTTGTGACCTTGATGATGAGGCTAAGGGTTATACTATTGGATATAATGCTTTAGGTGATTTTAAATTCTCAGCTCTTGGAGATGGGGATTTAGATGCTCCTGCTATGAACCAACAGGAGGGAACTCTAACCAATATGCATAAAAGAGTCACACCTACCAATGTAGCACTTGAATATAATGGTTATACTTTACATGATATAGTAAAAGAGTTACTAAATATTCCAACTAAATATACTATTGATTGGACACCTAAATTACCTATAAATAAAGGTTTTAAATCTATTGATTTTGACTCACTTCCAAATGGATATAGTAATGATGGAACAGAAAATAGAGGTTATCTACTTACAGAGATAACTAGTGAGGCTAAAGAGATAGATGTTGATAAGTTTGATGAAAATATTGCTTTAGATGGAGATATTGCATATAGATGTAATCCTCAGAGACAATTTAGTGACTTTACCAATAAGGCTCATCAGATATTTGAGGAGTTTGCACTATATGCAAGTCCAAAAAGAGCAGAAGCCCTTGGTAAGAGAGTTGTAGTTGAGTTTGACAGTGGCAATTTAGAGCTTGATGTTAAAATTGATGAGAGAATGGATGGTGATATAGTTGCTGTTCCAGACTTTAAGAGTGATAAAAATATCTATGAACTCTTTGGAGCTTCAAGATACCAAAAAGTAATTATAAGGGAGGTATAAAATGGATGCAACAATGTTACCAGAGGTTACTGCTGTTGGTGTTATTATTAAAGCTATTTTAATTTTAGCAATAATATCTGCCATAGCAGGATTTGGTACTTATATTGAGAGAAAAGTACTTGCATTTATGCAGAGACGATTAGGTCCACAACATGTAGGGCCTTATGGGTTACTTCAACTAGCAGCCGATGGTATTAAACTATTTACAAAAGAGGATATTATTCCTCAACATGCAAATAGATTAATATTTGCAGTTGCTCCTGCAATTACAGCAGCGACTGCCTTTATTGCTCTTGGAGCAGTTCCTGTATTTCCTGATTTTACAATTCCACTTGTAGATGTATATGTTCCATCAATAGCATCTGATGTTAATGTTGGGATTTTATTTGTACTTGGAATGATGGCAGCAGGTTTATATGGACCTCTATTAGCAGGTATGGCTCAATCAAATAAGTGGGGATTATTAGGTAGTGCAAGAACAGCTATACAGTTTTTGAGTTATGAAGTTGTAACAGGATTGTCTCTTTTAGCTCCAATTATGTTAGTTGGTTCTCTATCTTTTGTGGACTTTAATAACTATCAATCTGATGGAACTTGGTTAGTTGTATATCAACCTGTAGCATTTATTCTATTTTTAATTGCAGGTTATGCAGAGACAAATAGAACACCATTTGACCTATTAGAGCATGAAGCAGAGATTGTATCTGGTTATGTTACAGAGTATAGTGGTATGAGATGGGGAATGTTTTTTATTGGTGAGTACGCTAATATGATTACTATTGGAATTATTGCATCTATTGTATTTCTTGGTGGATATAATGATTGGTGGATTTTCCCAGGTTGGATTATGATACTTGCTAAGATTGCATTCTCTTTCTTCTTTATGTTATGGGTAAGAGCTGCTTGGCCTCATGTTAGACCAGACCAACTTATGTGGCTATGTTGGAAAGTATTAATGCCATTGGCAGTTATAAATGTTGTTATCACAGGTATCGTGATGATGGCAGGATAAGGAGTAGTAATGGGTTTAGAAAAGTTTAAAGATAGAAATATCGGAACACAAAATTATAAAAAACTAGATTTAACTCACCCTCCAAAGAGTGGTTGGGATAGATTTAAGCAGGTAGTATCAAGAACATTTAAGCCTGAGTTATGTATTGGACTTTGGGTAACTCTAAGAGAGATGATTAATGCTCTATTTAGAGGAAAAATGCACACAACACAGTATCCTTTAGAGAAACTTCCAATTAGTCCTAGATATAGAGCTATCCATGAGATGTTAAGACTCTTAGAGAGTGGACATTATAGATGTATCGGGTGTGGACTCTGTGAAAAAATTTGTATCTCTAACTGTATTAGTATGGAGACAAGATATGATGAGAACCAGAGAAAAGAGGTTAGTGAATATACAATTAATTTTGGTAGATGTATATTTTGTGGATATTGTGCAGAGGTTTGTCCAGAGTTGGCCATTGTTCATGGAGGAAGATATGAGACTGCATCTGAACAGAGAGCAAGTTTCTCTCTATTTGAAGATATGTTAACTCCTATTGATAAACTAAATCTTCAAAAAGAGTATCAAGGTTTTGGTGCTATTAGCCCGAATGCTGATGATAATATCAAAAAAACGCCTTTAGCGTATTAAGGAGGAGAGATAAAATGTATGAGTTTATAGCCTTTTATATCTTTGCAATATCTACAGTGATACTGTTTTTGATTACGGTTTTAAGTAAAAATGTTCTCTATGCTATGACTTCATTAGCTGCAGGAATGGTGATGATTTCAGGATTTTTCTTCCTTTTGGGAGCAGACTTTTTAGGTGTTGTTCAACTTATTGTATATGTTGGTGCTGTTATGGCACTATATGCTTTTGCAATGATGTTTTTTGATACAACTAAAGATGTTAAAGAGAAATATAATAATCCAAAATTAGTATTTCTACTTGGTGGACTTATGGCAGTTGTATTTGTAATTATATTCTCTGCACCAATTATAGGAGAGAATATTCAAGTAGCATCTCCTATAACTGATGGCGTAGGTAATGCACAAGCTGTTGGTATAGTTTTATTTACAAAATATTTAGTTCCATTTGAGGTAGCTGCTATTATGCTTCTTGTTGCAATGGTTGCAGGTATTATCTTAGCAGGTAAGAAGATGGATAAATCTTTAACAACTACTGTACTACCTCTAGTAGATAAAGAGAGTGAAGATGAGATTTTAAAAAAGGAGAGCAGATGATAGGTATTAGTCACTATCTTATACTGTCAGGACTACTGTTTAGTATAGGATTTATGGGTGTGCTTAGAAGAAAAAATCTTCTAATGCTATTTTTTGCCACAGAGGTGATGTTAAATGCAGTAAATATCGCTTTTGCAGCAATTGGTAATTATTATGGTGATTTATCAGGTCAAATGTTTGCCTTTTTTATCATCGCAGTTGCAGCTAGTGAAGTAGCTGTTGGTTTGGGGCTATTGATTGTACTTTATAAAAAATACCATACGCTAGATTTAGATATAATATCAACAATGAGGGGGTAATAGAATGGAAAAATTGGTATATATAGCACTCTTTGCACCTTTTGTTGGTTCACTATTTGCTGGATTATTTTTTGCAAGAAGTCCTAAAAATATTATTGTAGGTATTGTAAATCCTGCTCTTATCTTTATCTCTTGGTTAGCATCAGTTGCATTAGCATTTCATGTAGCAGAACATGGTGCAATTCATGTAACCATGATGGATTGGATTAGTGCTGGGGCATTACATATTCCATTTGGTTTTGTAGTTGATGAGGTTAGTGTAACTATGATGGTAGTTGTTACTACAGTATCAACAGTAGTGCATGTTTATTCAAATGGTTATATGGACAATGACAAGAGTTTTAATAGGTTCTTCTCATATCTATCTGCATTTGTATTCTCAATGATGGTTTTAGTTATGAGTGATAACTTTGCTGGATTATTTATTGGTTGGGAAGGAGTTGGTGTCTGTTCTTGGTTACTAATTGGTTTTTGGTATCACAAAAAAGATGTTACACCAGATATAAATCCTGCTATCTCTCCATCTTATGCAGCAAATGAGGCATTTATTATGAACCGTATTGCTGACCTTGGTATGTTAGTTGGAATATTTTTAATCTATTGGAATGTAGGCTCTCTACAATACGATGTAGTATTTAAAGCGTTACCTCATCTAGCAGATGGTATCTTAGTAGCTATTGCAATAGCTCTATTTATTGGTGCGATGGGTAAATCAGCTCAATTCCCACTTCATACTTGGCTAACAGATGCAATGGAGGGTCCAACTCCTGTTTCAGCATTAATTCATGCAGCTACAATGGTAACAGCAGGGGTATTTTTGGTAATTAGAGCTAATCCTCTATATAGTTTAGATGCAGTCTCAAATGTTAGCTACTTTATTGCAGCACTTGGTACATTTGTAGCTTTTTTTGCAGCATCTATGGCATTAGTCAATAGAGATTTAAAGAGAATTATTGCATACTCTACACTATCGCAGTTAGGATATATGTTTGCAGCAGCTGGACTTGGTGCATATTGGATTGCACTCTTTCACCTTGCAGCTCATGCATTTTTTAAAGCATTATTATTTTTAGGTGCAGGTAATGTTATGCATGCTATGGATGATGAGCTTGATATATTTAAGATGGGTGGACTTAAAAAGGTAATGAGAGGAACATATCTATATATGGGAGTTGCATCACTTGCATTAGCAGGTATTCCACCATTAGCTGGATATTTCTCTAAAGATGCAATTATTGAAACAGCATTTAATGAGGGAACTTATATTTTATGGTTTACATTGGTATTTACAGCAGGTCTTACAGCATTCTATAGCTTTAGACAGGTATTTTTAACATTTGAGGGTGAAGAGAGATATAAAAAATTTGGTTTCCACCCTCATGAGATGTATAGATATGTATTAATTGCAATGTCACCATTAGCTATTTTAGCAGTTATTGCGGGTTGGTTTCAAGGTAGTTTCCATGAGTTTATCACAACGCTACTTCCAGATTATGAGATGAGTCATCATACACATCATAACGCTTGGTGGTTAGGTTTGTTAGTATTAGCTTTTGCAGTAACAGGTATTCTTATTGCATATGTGAAATATGCTCGTAAGGGTGATAAGGCATTTAAGCAGGATGAAAAAGTTGAGAGTGGTTTCTTCTATAAACTACTTATGAATCAATACTATATTCCAGCTTTTTATGTTGAGTTCATTATTAAACCTTATACTGTTATATCTGATAAATTCTGGGCTATAGATAAAGCAGTAGTTGATGCAACTGTTGACTTTATTGCAAAAGTAATCTATAAAACAGGTGATAGTGCAAGAGTTATGCAAAATGGTAACCTCTCATCATATCTTAATTGGATGGGTATAGGTGCAGTATTGTTAATATTAGCTTCAGCTATCGCTGTAGTTATGGGTTAAGGAGGAGAGGTCTATGGAACATATATTAACTATATTAATATTTTTCCCACTATTAGCTGGGATATTAGGATTTATTGTTGAGAAGGAGTCTGCTAGAGCTTATGGTATATCTGTAGCAGCAATTGAGTTTATATTATCTCTATGGTTATGGTTTAGTTTTGATATAAATAGTGCAGATATGCAATTTACTGAATTTTTACCTGTTATTAAAGAGTTTGGTATATCATATAATGTAGGAGTAGATGGTATTTCACTATTTATTGTTATTATGTCAACTATGATAACTCTAATTGGTATTATCTCTCTAAATGAAGAGAAAATAGATAATATGAAGAATATGATTGTATCTCTATTATTTTTAGAGATGACAATGGTTGGTGTTTTTGTAGCTTTAGATGCTATTATGTTCTATCTATTTTGGGAACTTTCATTAGTACCTATGCTCTATATTATTGGAGCATGGGGGGGACCTACAAGAGTATATGCAGCTGTTAAGTTCTTTTTATATACATTTGCAGGTTCATTAATTATGTTAGTTGGACTATTATCAATAGCATATCTATATCATTTAGAGACAAGTGTGTGGACATTTAATCTATTAGATTGGTATCAGTTAGATTTATCTGTAAATCTACAATATTGGTTATTCTTAGCACTATTTGTTGGATTTGCATTTAAAGTACCAATGTTTCCATTTCACACATGGTTACCACATGCACATGGTCAAGCACCAACAATTGGTTCAGTAATATTAGCAGCTGTTTTACTTAAAATGGGAACTTATGGATTTGTAAGATTTTCTCTTCCACTATTCCCTGATGCATCAGTTGAGATGATACCAATGGTTACTGTATTATCTATTATTATGATTATCTATACTGCTATGGTTGCATTTGCTCAAAAAGATATGAAACAGGTAATTGCCTACTCATCAGTATCCCATATGGGTATTATTATGATTGGTGTTTTTGCTATGAATGCAGAGGGGATTACTGGTTCAATTTTCCAAATGTTATCTCATGGTATGGTATCAGGTGCGTTATTTTTACTTGTAGGTATTATCTATGAGAGAACAGGAACTAAGACTATGAGTAAATTTGGTGGACTTGCATCTATTATGCCTGTATATGCAACCATATTTGGTGTAATGCTTATGGCATCTGTAGGACTTCCATTAACTATTGGATTTGTTGGTGAGTTTTTAGTACTATTAGGGTTCTATGAAGTATCTCCAATTGCAACAGTTATAGCAGGAACTTCAATTATTATTGGTGCTATCTATATGTTATCACTATTTAAAAAGTCATTCTTTGGTGAAGTTACAAATGAGAGCAATAGAAGTTTAAAAGATTTAAATGCAAGAGAGTTAACAGCACTACTACCATTGGTAGCTATTGTAGTGTGGTTAGGTATCTATCCTAAACCAATATTAAAGCCAATTGATAATAGTGTTCAAAAACTATTAACAGATATGGAGTATAAAGCTCGAACACCAGAGGCAAAAAAGAGAATTATCTCAATTCAACGAGCTAAGGAGGAGAAATAATGTTAGAGCCAGTAAAAGTTAGTTTAGAGGCACTTAATCTTGCAACACTTATGCCTATGCTTGTTGCTATTGCAGGTGGTCTTATTATATTAATAGTTGATTTATTAAAAGAGAATTTACATAAATCTTTATATGTAATGTTGACTCTTTTAATTTTAATTATAGATTTAGGTACAACGGTAGGTTTTAGTGGGAATGAGAAGGGCTTTTTTGATTTAATGCTTATTGATGGTATTTCAGTTGTTACACAGATTATAATCTTAGTGGCATCTATGTTATTTATCCCTTTAGCATTAACATCAAAGAGATTTCATGAATATTCATATCCTGAGTTTTTTGCACTATTTCTATTTATGTTAGCTGGATTACAGTTTATGGTTGCTACTTCTAATTTAATCTTGATATTTATAGGTTTAGAGACATCATCTCTAGCTTTATATACTCTAATTGCACTACACAATCGTGCAAATTCATTTGAAGCAGCTGTTAAGTACTTTACAATGGGTGCATTAGCAGCTGGTTTCTTTGTAATGGGTTCTGCTATATTATATGGAGTGAGTGGAAGTTTAGAGTTAAATCAGATAGCAGATGTTCTTCAATTAAGATTAAGTGATACAGGAATTTTAGCACTTAGTATTGCTGGAGCTGGTTTTTTACTTGCTGCATTTGCATTTAAACTATCTCTATTTCCATTTCATACATGGGCTCCAGATGTTTATGAGGGTGCTTCAGCTCCATTAGCTGGATTTATGTCTGTTGTTCCAAAACTAGTTGCATTTATTGTTGCTATGAGAATTTTTGAGATGTTTATTAAACTTAATATTGAGTGGGTACAGACTACTATATTAGCACTATCTGTTGCAACTATGACACTTGCAAATATTATGGCATTAGTTCAAAAAGATGTAAAAAGAATGTTAGCATACTCATCAATCTCACATGCAGGTTTTGTAATGAGTGCTATTGCTATTGCTACGACTAAAGCAAACTCTGCAATATTCCTATATTATGGATTATTCCTATTTACTAACTTTGGTGCATTTACTATGCTTTGGGTAAGTCGTCATAAACATAGAGTTCATCATGAGAGATATGATCACCCTTATGAGAAATTTTCAGGAATGATACATATTATGCCAATTGGTGCTGTTGTTATGGCTCTATTTATGCTCTCATTAGCAGGTGTTCCACCATTTTCTGTATTTTGGGGAAAAATATATATTATGAGTGCAGCTGTTGATGTTGGTATGGTATGGTTGGCTATTATAATGGGTTTAAACTCAGCAGTATCTGCATATTACTATCTAAAATTAATAGTATATATGTTTTTAAAAGAGCCTACACACGCTACAAGTAAAGAGACAGTTTATTTTAATATATCTAAACCATTGATGACAATTTTAGGTATTACTGTATTTGCTACTGTTAGTTCAATGTTTTTTGTTCAACCACTTTTAGACTATATTACTCATATGGTTCAAATTAGTGGGTTTTAATATTTTACCTCATTATCTATAATGAGGTAATAAAACATATCTCAACTAGAGAACTTAAGAAGAGTTATATGATAATAATTATAGATTTATTAGGTTCTAAATTACTAGTTGAATAGATATTTTTACTAATATATGATTAAATATATTAATATTATTTATATTATAAAAGAAATATTAATTTTAATAATGTTATGATTTAAATATGAAACAAGAAACAGCATTAAACATACTTAAATCAGGAAAAAATGTTTTTATTACAGGTTCAGCAGGTACAGGAAAAACCTATCTTTTAAATAAATATATAAAATATTTAAAGGAAGAGGGTATATATCCATCTGTTGTTGCACCAACAGGAATTTCTGCTTCACATCTTAAGGGACAGACTATCCACTCATTCTTCTCTTTAGGTATTAGAGACAAAATTGATGATGGATATATAGAGTATCTCTTAGATAAGAGATATTTACGAAAAAAGTTTAGTGAAATTAAAGTATTAATTATTGATGAGGTATCAATGGTATCTCCAGAGATATTCTCTGCAATGGACATAATTCTACAATCTTTTAAAGGTTCAATAGAGCCTTTTGGTGGAGTTCAAGTTGTAATATCAGGAGATTTTTTTCAACTACCACCAATATCAAAAGAGCCAAAAGAGAAGAGATTTGCTTGGCAATCTGAATCTTGGAGAGACTTAAAATTAACAAGTTGCTACTTAGAAGAGAAGTTTAGACAAGAAGATGATAAACTTATTAGAGTTTTAGATGATATTAGAAGTGGAAATATTACAGATGTAACACATAGTATCTTAAGGAGTAGATATAAAAAGAGTTTAAGTCCAAATTTTACTCCTACTAAACTATATACACACAATTTTGATGTTGATAGAATAAACAATGCAGAGTTAGTTAAACTTAAAGGAAAACCTAAACTATTTGTATTTGACTCTAAAGGTAGTGAAAGAAATGTTGACAAAATCTTTAAATCTTCTCTTGTCTTAAAAGAGTTAACTCTTAAAAAAGGTGCTGTTGTTATTTTTATTAAAAACGATTATGAAGATGGTTATGTAAATGGAACTACAGGAGTAGTAGAAAGATTTGATAAAAAGGATAATTTACCAATAGTAAAAATTTCTAATGGAAGAGAGATAAAGGTAGATTATCAAGAGTGGTCAATAGAGAATGATAGTGGTGAAATTTTAGCTACAGTTTCTCAAATTCCTCTAAGACTTGCATGGGCAATAACTATCCATAAATCACAGGGTATGACACTAAGTTCAGCTCAAATTGACCTATCAAAAACTTTTGAAGTTGGACAGGGGTATGTAGCTCTATCTCGAATTAGAAGTTTAGAGGGATTAAAACTAATGGGTATAAATAGTAACGCACTTAGAGTTGATCCACTTATATTAAAGATAGATAGTAAAATAAAAGAGGCTTCTAAAAAAGCAGAAAAGGAGATAGAAGAGCTTATTAGAGAAGAGGCTTTAGAAAAGGAATTTGAAAAACATATTGATTCCATTATATTAGATGAAGAGGATTTTGCAATGAAATATGGCTATTATAATAGGAGGAATATAAATGTTTCAGTAGTTTCATTTCTTTTTAATGAAGTTATTGATACTAAAAATAAAATTTCAATATAAAATTATATTTTTTAAAATTCTTTTTTATAGTTTTTTTTATTATGATATAATTAAATATGTCTAAATTTTTATATCTTTTAATTTTATCATCACTGCTGTTTGGAGATTTTAATACTACAATATTAGATATATATCATGATAAATTATCTCAAATTTTAGTTGAGAGTAGTAATAGCGTTGATGACTATTTTATTGAGACACATAGTATAAAAAAGAGTAAAACTCAAGCAGAGTTAAAGACATCTTTTGCAGTAGAGAGTAATAGAGAGAGTGAATATGCTCTTAGGTTTAGATTAAGGATAAATCTTCCTAAAATTCAAAAAAAATTTAGACTTTTTTTTGAAGATGAAGATAGTGATAATATTTTTTATGATGGTACTAAATTAGATAATAGATATAGAGTTAATAATAAGAGTTACTTTTTAAGATTAGATTTTTTTGATTATATATTTAAGAAGATAGATTTTACATCAGGATTTGGAGTTAAATTTAGAAAGTTTAATCTATATCCTTATGTTAACTTAAAAGTTAAATATCTATTTGAAAACAGAGATTTTATAGCAAATAGTCGTTTTCGTCTATATAGTGATGGAAAATTTGAAAATGCAGTTACTCTTAGTAAAATTGAACATCTTAAAAAAAATATATATATACTATATCGTAACTTCTTTAAGTATAAAGATAGAACAAATAGTACTACTATAATAAATAGTATATCAATGACTAAAATTATCTCACATAAGCAGGAGTTAACAACCGGAGTTTCTTTTGCTAGTAGATTAGATGCACTAAAAGCATATCTTAGTTATCAACAGCTATATATAGCATATAGAGAGATTTTTTATAAAAATTGGTTATATTATGAGGTTAGTCCATCTATATTATGGAGAGAAGAGAATAATTTTGATAGCTCCTATAGATGTATGTTTAATTTAGGTATGAAATTTAGCACTAATTAATTAATATTTGTATAGACAGCTTGAACATCTTCATCATCTTCAAGTTTGTCTATTAATATATCAATCTCTTCCATCTGTTCATCTGTTAAATCTATTGGATTATTTGCAATGTATTGAATTTCTGCTTTTGTAACAGATATATTTCTATCTTCTAAAGCTTTAGATAATTCACCAAATGAAGTAAATTCTCCATAAATTCTAATAATATCTTTATCTTTTCCATTATCTTGTGGTTCAATATCCTCTTCTATCTCTTCTAAACCAAAATCAATAAGCTCTAACTCTAACTCCTCTAAATCTATATTATCTTTTTTATCAAGAATAAATACAGCCTTTCTAGTAAATATAAAATTTAAAGACCCTGATGTTAATAATTCTGCTCTATTTCTAGTAAGTGTTGCTTTTACATTTGCTACAGTTCTTGTTGGATTATCAGTAGCACAATCTATAATAAGTTGTACTCCATAAGGAGCTTTTGCTTCATAGTGTATCTCTTTTATATCTGCACTATCTTTTCCTGTTGCTCTTTTAATTGCTGATTCAATATTATGTTTTGGCATATTTTGGGCTTTTGCATTTAAGATAGCTGTTCTAAGTCTAGGGTTCATATCTGGGTCTGTACCACCTGCTTTAGCTGCCATTGTAATAATTTTCCCCAATTTAGGAAACAGTTTAGACATTGTTCCCCATCTTTTCATTTTAGCTGCCTTACGATACTCAAACGCTCTACCCATAAGAAACTCCTTTTAAATCTAAAATATAATTTTTTATAGAATTATATCTTTTTTAGTTAAATAATAGAGGACTATGAGGATTTTTAATTTTTTAAAAATCTATCTTCAAACTCTTTAGCAGGAATTGCCCTACTGCATAAAAATCCTTGATATGAGACGTCACTATCAATTTCTAAAATTTTCTTTTTTTGTGCTAGTGTCTCAATACCTTCTATAATAATTTTATAGTTAAATTGTTTACCTATTTTAATAATACTCTTTATTAATTCTAAATTATCACTATTTATTAGAAGCTCATTAACAAATACTCTATCTATTTTTAAAACTTTAAATGAGAGTTTTTTTAGATAAGATAGAGATGAGTATCCTGTTCCAAAATCATCAATATTACACTCTATACCTATCCTATTTAAATCTTTAATAATTTTTTGTGTTTTTGTAAAACTATCTATAAGAGTTGTTTCTGTAACTTCTAATTTGATTAGAGAGGGATTAATTTTATAATCTAAAATACATTTTTCAAGATGTTGCGGAAAATTTATCTCGTGTAACTGTCTTGCATTTATATTGATTGCTACATATTCAAAATTTATTAACCCATTTTTATTCCATATAGATAGTTGTTTACAAACCTCATTGGCTACCCACCAGCCAACTCTATTAATAAGACCTGATTCTGTTGCCATAGGTATAAATTTATCAGGCATAATCATGCCTTTTGTGGGATGTTGCCAACGAATAAGAGCCTCTATAGCATTTAGTTTATCATCTTTTATAGCTACTATTGGTTGATAATATAGTTTAAGTTCTCCTTTATCTATTGCATGATTTAAATCTTGTTGTAATGCTGTTAATTCTTGTCTTTCTAAATCTAGTGTATGGTCATAAAATTTTATATTATTTTGTCCATCTCTTTTAGTTTGATACATTGCCATATCTGCATGACGAATAATTGTATCTATATTATCTGTTTTAGGTTCGATGATAACAATACCTATACTTGATGTCATATATAGATTTAATCCCTCTATTTCAAATACTTTATTAAATAATTTTTTTATCCTATGAGCAATCTCTTTTGCTTTTTCTATAGTTTCTGTCTCTTTTTTTGATATAAATGTAACTGCTAGAGTAAACTCATCTCCACCTAGGCGACTTAAGTGGCTATTTTTTATTTTTAAAGTTTTAAATCTATTGGCAACTTCAAGTAGAAGTTTATCACCTACTGAGTGTCCAAAGGTATCATTAATCTCTTTAAAGTGATTTAAATCCATATAAAATAGTATAGAGAAGTAGTCTTGATTTCTTTTATCTTTAACTAGTTTACGCATAAAATTTTTATAGTGTCTTCTATTAGGAAGTCCTGTTAAAGAGTCATGTAGTGATACATAGTTTAGCTTTTTATAAGCTTCGTGTTCTCTTGTTTTATCCTCCAAAATTCCAATACCTCCAATAACATTACCATTATCATCGATAAGTGCAGAACATCTAAGCTCTACCCAAATAGCTTTATTTTGAAAAGTAAAACCGTAGGAGCCAACACGGTTTTTAGCTTCTTTTTTAATTAAGACACTTTTCATAGTATTTACTACTTTTCTATCACTTAAGTGATTTAGATTAAAACCTTTTAGATCTCTTTTTAATCCAAATATTTTATAAAATATTTTGTTGTAGTTTAAAATTCTTAGATTTTTATCATAATAGAATATACCTATAGGTGCTTGACTAAGTAGAAGAGAGAGTTTTTTTCCTTTTATCTCCAATTTTCTTTTTGCATTCTTATATCTTGCTTCACTTTTTCGTCTATAAAATAGTCTATAATAGAGATAGTCATATAGAAAGATAAAGACTAGAGTATTTAGAGATATAATCCAACCTGTTAATGCCATATTATTTTGGATTTTATCTTTAAATATATAGAAAAAAATGATAGATAGTATAAATATTAATATTGCAATTTTGGGTATGGAGTAGTATATCTTTTTTATAAGAGTATCTCTAACATTTAATCTGGATATATTTTCTAATAAGTAATTAATTGCCTTTTTCATAATAACCATTATATAATAATATATATTAATTTTAAATAACATTTCATGTTAAATAATAAAAAAATAGATATTATTCTTATAATATCCCATTTCTAAATAAAACCTGCTAAAATTATGAATTATAAAAAAAATGATAATTTATTTAAAAGGATTATATAAAATGAAAGTATTACTTATAAAAGATGTTAAAAACTTAGGTAAAAAGGGTGATATAAAAGAGGTAAAAGATGGTTATGGTCAAAATTTTCTTATAGCAAAAGGTATGGCAAAGTTAGCAACTCCAAAGATTGTTGAGGATTGGAAAGCAGAACAGGAGAGATTAGCTAAAGAGTTAGCTGATGAGCTAGAGAGATTTAAAAAGGAGAAGGGTATATTAGAGGCTAAAAAGATTATTATACCAAAAAAATTAGCTCCTGTTGGTATTCAAGGTTCTGTAAAGAAAGATGATATTTTTAATGCAATTAAAGAGCAGTTGAATATTACCATAGATAAGAGAAATATAGGTCTTAAAAAAGCGATTAAATCAACAGGAGAGTTTAAAATAGATATTAAACTAGGGCATGGTATCCATGCAGATACTGTTGTAGAAGTTGTAGGAGTGTAAATTAGTGTTTGAAGCAACAACAATTCTTGCTTATAGAGGTGAAAATTCTGCTGTTATTGGTGGAGATGGGCAAGTGACATTTGGAAATACCATATTAAAAGGAAATGCAACTAAAATTCGTACTCTTTATCATGGAAAAATTTTAGCTGGATTTGCGGGTAGTACAGCTGATGCTTTTAATTTGTTTGATATGTTTGAAACAATATTAAATGAAAAAAAGGGTGATTTACTAAAGTCTGTTATTGAATTTTCTAAGATGTGGAGGAAAGATAAGCATTTAAGGCAACTAGAGGCTATGATGTTAGTTTTAAATAAGAAGCATATATTTATACTCTCTGGAACAGGTGATGTAGTAGAGCCAGAAGATGGGAAGATTGCATCTATTGGTAGTGGTGGAAATTACGCTATATCATCAGCTAGGGCATTAGATAGACATGCAAATATGGAGGCTCGTAAATTAGTAGAAGAGAGTCTTAAAATTGCAGGTGAACTCTGCATATATACAAATACAAATATTAAAATATTGGAGCTTTAATTGAGTAAAACAGTATCAACCAATCTTACACCAAAAGAGATTGTCTCATTTTTAGATAAATATGTAATTGGGCAACAAAATGCAAAAAAGACAATAGCCGTAGCTTTACGAAATAGGTATAGGAGAATGCAATTAACCCCTGAGTTACAGAAAGATGTTATGCCTAAAAATATTCTTATGATAGGAAGTACAGGTGTAGGAAAAACAGAGATAGCAAGACGGCTCTCAACAATGATGCGTCTTCCATTTGTAAAAGTAGAGGCTAGTAAATATACAGAGGTTGGTTTTGTAGGTAGAGATGTAGAATCCATGATACGAGATTTAGCTCTAAATTCGCTCTCCTTAGTTAGAGAGGAGCAGAATGAGTTAAATATAGATAAGATTGAAGCTTATGTTGAGAATAAAATTATAGAAAAACTACTCCCACCTCTCCCAGCTGGTGCGAGTGAGGCAAAATTAAAAGATTATGAGAACTCTTTTGCTAGAATGCAGAAGAAGTTTGAAGAGGGGAAGCTTGAGCATTTAAAGATAGAGATTGAGTTACCAGCACCAACAATTGATGTATCAACAGCAGGTAATGTTCCACCTGAAATGGCAAATGTTCAAGAGTCTATTATTAAAGTTATAGGTGGATTAAATAAAAAGGGTAAAAAGAAGGAGGTAACAGTTAAAGAGGCTAAAAAGATATTAGCCCAAGAGGCGAGTAGAGAACTTTTTGATGAAGATAAGTTAAAAGATTTAGCAGTAAAAAAGATAGAGCAGGGTGGAATTATATTTATTGATGAGATTGATAAAATTGCAGTTCCTGCAAACTCAAATTCAAGACAAGACCCATCTAAAGAGGGAGTTCAGAGAGATTTGCTACCAATAGTTGAAGGTTCTAATGTTCAGACTCGTATAGGAGTAGTAAAAACTGACCATATCCTATTTATATCAGCAGGAGCATTTCATCTAAGTAAACCAAGTGATTTAATTCCTGAACTTCAAGGGCGTTTCCCTCTAAGAGTTGAACTTGATAGTTTAGATAGTGAAGCACTATATAGGATTTTAACAGAGCCTCAAAATTCACTTGTAAAGCAGTATAAAGCACTACTAGCAGTTGAGGGTGTAAATCTAATATTTGATGAAGATGCTCTAAGAAGTATTGCAAACTACTCAGCTCTTGCGAATGAGAAGACAGAAGATATTGGAGCTAGACGACTTCATACAATTATGGAAAAGATTATAGAAGATATTAGTTTTAATGCAGATGAGTATGCAGGAGAAGATATAGTAATAGATGAGGCTCTTATTGAAGAGAAATTAGATAAGTTAGTAGATAGTGAAGATACTACTAGATATATTTTATAAAAAAGGATAGAAAATGCAAAAAAAGTTAGAAAAGATTAAAGAGTCAATAGGTAGTTCAAATAAATTAACAGAGGAACAGAAGAGTTCTAGTTTTAAGATTATTGAAGAGTGGTCAAGAGAAGATAAAGCTTCTGGAATTTTATATAAAAAGTTGGTTGAGATTTCAAAAGATATAGAGCCTATTCTAATAGAATTAGGACTTATATGAATTATCTCTAGCTAAAGAGCTAGAGGTAGTAAATAATTGAACATTTTTTTTAAATTAGTAATACTAAAAATCTTGAAGTGTTACTTTAGCATACATTCCAGGGAATATATTTTTATTTTTCTTATCGAATGATACACGGATTTTTATCTTATGTGTCATTGGATTTGCATCTGGTATTACAGCTTTGATTTTACCCACTGTATGAAATTTTATAGATGGGATTTCAACAGGGATTTTCTGTCCAACATGTACTTTAGATATAATACTCTCAGAAATTGAAACATCAATCTCTAAATGTTCTGTATCTACAATCATAATTGTTAACATCCCAGGCATTACCATATCTCCAACTTTAATATTTTTTTGAACAACAACACCATCTGATGGAGCTTTCATTTTTATATAATTATAGATACTAGCCATCTGTTTAGCTTTAATTGAAGCCTGTTCTACCATAATTTGTGCTGAGTCTAGCATAGCTTGAAAATTTTCAGCTTGTGCTTCTAAATCATCTAAATCCATCATAGGAATTTTTTTTCTCTTTTTTAGTCTCTCCTTTTTGGCATTAATTCGTGCTAATCTCTTTCTCCAAAACTCTACAACAATTTTTGACTGCTCTAACATTAAGTCAGCTTGTGATTTCATAATATCAAACTCTGCTGACTCCATCTCATATAGGTTATCCTCTCTTTTTACTTTATCTCCAAGTTTTACAAAGACTTTTTTGACATATCCCATATATCTACTACCTATCATCTTCTGCCCGTCTGATACAACTGTACCTGTAAGAGTAATTTTATCAGCTCTTAGTGATATAATGAGTAAAAATGATACAATTAATATTTTTTTCATACTATTCCATTAATCCTATTACCATTTTCTTATTTGAATATGACATTTCATACATTGTTGAGTAATTTTGCTATATGCTTGAAGTGCTTGAATTGCATCTCCTGCTTTAAATCTTGCTTTAATATCTTCAGACTTTTGAATGATTTTTTTTCTTATTTTATTTGTCATTTTAAGATTATTATTTATCCACTTTTCATATATATCTTTATTATTTACTTCTGAGTCTATTGCCCGTACTTTAACGATTGTCTTTTCTAATACATCTACCCCTTCATTAACTATATCTAGGTTATTATAGAAAAATCCTGTCTGTATTGCCTCCATAGCTTTTGCCATTTTTTGCATATCTAAAATTCTATCTGCTTGTGTGTATCCATTAGCATAATTTATTGTTGTTGCAATAATTGGAATTAATAGTAATCTTTTCATTTTATTTGTCCTTTTGAAAGTATTTTATAATTGTATTGTAACAAATTATCTTTAATTACTAAGTTTCATTGATAAACATCATTTAATCTTATTATTTTTTTTTATCTTGTTTAAGTATTATTTCAAATATATATTGCTAAGATGAGGTTATTAAAAAAACAATAAAAGGATAAAAATGAGAAAAGGTATAATTTTAAGTGCTATAGTAGCAGGAATGATTATAAATGTACAGGCTGATTTTAGTTTTGGAGATATGTTTAAAGATATGAAAGAGGCTGCTATAAGTATGAGTAAAGATGCAAAAGATAGTGTTGCATCTATGAAAGATGGTGCAGTTGAGACAAGTAAAAGTGCTGAGAGAACCATAACAAATGTTAGTAGTGATGCAAAAGATAGTGCAGTAAAAGTTTCTGATGACCTTAAAACTTCTGAAGTTTCAACAAGTAAAGATAGTAGAGATTCTCTTGTTGAGGTAGCTGAAGATACAAAAGATTCAATTACAAATACAACAAAAGACCTTAAAGATAGTACAACTATTGCATCAAAGGATATGAAAGATTCGGCTGTTGCAGTCTCTCATGATGCTACAGATTCAGTAAAAACTGTATCTAATGACAGTAGAGATTCAGTAAAAACTGTTTCTAATGATACAAAAGATTCTGTTAAGACTGTATCTAATGATAGTAGAGATTCAGTAAAAACTGTTTCTAATGATACAAAAGATTCTGTTAAGACTGTATCGAATGATACTAGAGACTCTGTAAAAGATGTTTCTGATAATGTAAATGATTCAACTAAAACAGTTTCTAATGATACTAGAGATGCAGTAAAAGAGGTATCTAATGATACAGCAGATACAACAAAAACTATCTCTAATGATGCAAATGATGCAACAAAAGAGATTAAAGATGATAAAAAATAATTTCTATATTTTTAGTTAGATAAGGCTATATATTATAGCTTTGTCAAAATTTTTTAATATTTACCCTTAGTTACATCTATGAATATAATTTATTTATATTACTATTTCTTATATCTTTTAAGTATTATTTAGAATAATTAGTGTTATCATATCATATATCAATATAAAGGATTTCTTAATGAAAAAGATTATTATTTTTTCAATAGTAGTAACATTTTTATCAGCTGATTTCTTTAGTAGTATGTTCCATGATATGAGAGAGGCTGCGAAACATGTTACCGATAATGCTACAGACGCAATAAATGATATTTCTGATAATGCTAATGATGTAAGAAAAAGTATTTCAGATAAAGATAGTACAAAGAGTATATCTAAAGATAGAAAAGAGTCTGCAAAAGATATATCTAATGATAGAAAGAAGAGTTAACTAACGATAGTTAGATAAAATAAGGTTACTAGTCACTTTTAGTAGCTTTATCTTTTAAAATAATAAAACACAATAATCAAAAATTACATTTTCTATAAAATTATGTTATTATATTTATAATAAGAATTTTTAAGGAAATCAAATGAAATTAAAGAGTTATCTATTAACATTAGGTATTATATTATTAGCATCATCAATGCTATTTTCAAATGAGATAGATAGAGATATTAATAGTTCTAGTAATATACACATTATAATACCAAAAGTAGTCAAATCTCCAAAGGTAGTTGAGTTAGATGTAAAAAATGGTAATATGGATATATCAAATCGTAAGATTAAATTTTCAAAAAGATATCCTCCAAACTATATTCCATTAAAAGATAAAATTGCTAAAATGAGTAAAGAGAGCAATAACTCTACTAAAGTAGGATATATTAATCATGGTAGAGTATCTGTCAATTTAATAGGTGATTTAATTAAGACAAAAGATGCTAAAGCAAAATTGATTAAGGCAGGATTTAAGATTGTAAAAGTTTATCATATTAATAAGAGAAGAAGTTTAGTATCTATTGTATTTACAGATGATACTCTAAAGAAAATGGCTAGTAAAAATGGTAGAGGTTTTGCTGGAACTCTAAGACTTCTTATAGATAAAAAAGATAAAATTTTTGCAATTACAAATCCATTATATATTACAAAAGCTTTTTTACAAGATGATTTTGATAAAAAGAACTCAGAAAAACTTTTAAATAAAATAACAAAAGAGTTTAATGGACTGAGAGACTCATTAGATAGATTTAAATTTCAAGGATTACCAAAATATCAATTTATGGAAGGAATGCCACACTATAAGGATATGATAGAGATTGGAAATGGAACTGATTTATTAGAAAAAGTTAAAAATAATAAACGAGTTGCATTTGTTTTAAATTTAGATAAGGATTCAACAATAGTTGGAGTAAAGTTATCAAAAAGAACAAAAAAATTTCCTAAAAAAATTGGATTAAAAAATGCTGGATTATTACCATATCCTGTTTTAATAGAGAATAATAAAGCAGTGATATTAGACCCTAAATATTATATATCTGTAATGTATCCTAATTTAAAGATGGAAGAATTTATGACTATTGCTACTATACCAGAGGCTATAGAAAAGGATTGTAGTAGAGTATTTAGATAGATATATTTATTTAATCTATCCAAACAACTTCTTAAAAGCACTAAGAAGTTTAGCAATAATCCCTTTAGGTTTTATTAATTCTATAATGAATGCATCATAAGTCATATTATGTTCCTCCAAAAAACCTTCAAGATATGCTAAAGATTTTTCCATTCCATGTTTTTTTTCTATATTTAACATTACTTCATATAACTCTTCTGTTGTATCTATTACATCTTGAGGAGCTGCTCTTCTAAATGCTGTTAAGGATATAATATTTCCATTTTTATCAAATTTGGGTTCCAAATCAGCTATAACCCAATAATATTTACCACTTTTAGCTAAATTTTTTATAACTCCAGATATTGCTCTTCCAGACAGAAGAGCTTTCCATACTAGATAAAATATAGCTCTTGGCATATCAGGGTGTCTTACTATATTGTGTGGTGCACCAATAAGTTCCTCTTCTCTATAGCCTGATATATCACAAAAATTTTTATTAACAAAAATAATATTACCTTTTAAATCTGTTTTACTTACTATAAACTTTTTTTTGCTAAATTTTATCTCTTCATCAATAGCAATTGGTCTATATATCATGATAAAATCCTTTATATATTATTAATGTATTTTATTAAAAAAAAGTTAAAAGTAAGCTTATTTATTTAAAAATATTTAAATTTGTTAAATTTTAACTATATTTTCGTTTATATCTCTCTAGCATACTTTCATTTCCAATTAATCCACCTTGATGAATATATAGAGTAGGTTTTTTTAAAATTTTAGAATTTTCTATTAGTGTCAACCATCCTATTGGGTCATATAGCATATCAAATTCAATTCCCATTTCATATTTTAATCTTTTCCAAATATCATAAGCCTCTTTATATAGTTTTCCAAATTGATACTTCTTTTTTGGGTTAATTACTGTTGGATATTTTAATAAATTATTATCTAGCATTACAAATTGTAACTTTAAATATAGACTATCACCAACGCATGGGACGGTATATACTTTTGCTTGAAATCTACTATCAAATTCAAATAGTGATTTTTGTAAAAATAGTGCTGTAGTACCTGTACCTGATGGTAAAAATATGTTTAAATTTTTTATTCCTTGTGCCTGTTGCCACAATTTTATCTCTTGAGCTAATATTTTAATTCCAACCCTTGCATTTTTTTCTCTTCCTCCCTCTTCAATAAATAGTGTATCTTTATTCTCTAGCTTCTCTCTTTTTGGTTTTCCTTTTCCTATAATTATTCTCATACCATTCTCTATGGCATATTTATAGTTTCCAATTGGATTTTCTTTTAAATATGATGAGAGATGGTCAGTATAGTATTCAAACTTCCACCCTTTAGCCTTTGCTAAGACAGATAGAGAGTACATTGCATTAGATTGATTTGAACCATATGAGATAACTTTTTTAATATCTGGAAACTCTTTTAGTATAAAATAGTAAAATTTTCTAGCTTTATTACCTGAAAATTTAGAATTAAGAAGGTCATCTCGTTTTATATATATTTTCTGATTTTGAAAAAATCTTTCTTCAATTGGTGAGTTACATATGCTATATTTGTCTATATTCATAGTCAAATTATACACCGATTTATCTTTATCTTAAGTGCTATTTAGATAGACTTTCGCGTCTATTTTAAGATAAATTCTCATGTAGTTATTCCTTGAATGGTTGCACTGTTTAGTGTTGAAGGCTACAGAGGCAAAACCTAAAAGAGAAATCTCTATAAAAAAATTGAATTATTTGCAAGGAGCAAGAATGGTAACGATGAAAGATTTACTAGAGTGTGGAGTACACTTTGGTCACCAAACGAGAAGATGGAATCCAAAAATGAAAAAGTTTATTTTTGGTGAGAGAAAAAATATATATATTATAGATTTACAAAAGACTCTACGATATTTTAAATATACATATAATGTTGTAAAAGATGCAGCTGCTGAGGGTCAAACAATAATTTTTGTTGGAACTAAAAAACAGGCTAGAAATGCTGTTAAAGAACATGCTGAGAGATGTGGTATGCCTTATGTATCTACTAGATGGTTGGGTGGGATGTTAACAAACTATCCAACAATGAAAAAATCTATTAGAAAACTTGAAATTATTGAGCAGATGGAGGAGAATGGACAATTAGAGCTTTTAACAAAAAAAGAGGCTTTAATGTTAATAAGAAAAAAAGAGAAGCTTAGTTCATATCTTGAGGGTTTTAGATATATGAAAAAGTTACCAGATATGATGTTTGTAGTAGATGCAGTAAAAGAGCATATTGCAGTAAAAGAGGCTCGAAGAATGGGTATGAAAGTTATTGCACCATTAGATACAAACTGTGACCCTGATTTAGTTGATTATCCAATTCCTGGAAATGATGATGCTATTCGTTCAATTAATCTATTTTGTAAAGAGATGGCAGAAGCAATTATTGAAGGACAAGCTGAATTAGCTGAAGCTGAAGGTAAAGATGTTGAACAAGCACCATCTGCTGATAGTGAATTTGCAAAAAAAATGATGGAAGCAGAGATAACCAAAGAGGTTAAAGAGGTTGTTGCTGAAGCTGTAGAAGAGGGTAGAAAAGAAGAAGAGAAAAAAACAGAAGAGGTAAAGGCATAATCAATGGCAAAGTTTGGACCAAAAGATATTAAAAAATTAAGAGAGACTACAAATGCTGGTATGATGGATTGTAAGAAGGCATTAAAAGAGTCAGATGGAGATTTTGATAAGGCTATTGCATGGCTTAGAGAAAAAGGTTTAGGGGCTGCTGCTAAAAAAGCTAGTAAAGTAGCTGCTGAGGGTGTTATCTCTATTAAAGTTGGAGATAATAAAGCTGTTATTATTGAGGTTAATTCTCAGACAGATTTTGTTGCTCAAAATGATGTTTTTAAAAATGTTGTTAATACAATTACAGAACATGCTTACAATAACAATTTAGGTAGTGCTAAAGAGATTAACTCTTCAGAGATTAATGGACAACCCTTTAGCGAGTATCTATCTTTACAAATTGCAACTATTGGTGAAAATCTTGTAGTAAGAAGGGCAGGAATAATAAGTTCTGATGATAAAACATTTGCGATAAATGGATATCTGCATGCAAATAATAGAGTAGGTGTACTACTTGGTGCAAAATGTGAAGATGAAGCTACTGCTAATAAAGTAAAAGCCGAGCTTAAAAATATTGCAATGCATGCAGCTGCTATGAGTCCATCTACTTTATCTTATAAAGATTTTGATGCTAAATTTGTAGAAGATGAAACAAATGGTAGAATAGAAAAAATAAAAAAAGAGAATGAAGAGTTAGCAAGACTTGGAAAGACTCTTAAAAATATACCAGAGTTTGTGAGTAGACAGCAGTTAACTGATGAAGTAATTGAGAAAGCAAAAGAGAAAATTAGAGCAGAGCTTAAAGCTGAGGGTAAACCTGAAAAGATTTGGGATAGAATTTTACCTGGTAAGTTAGGAAGATATATCTCTGACAATACTCTACTTGACCAAGAGTTAGCTTTACTTGACCAAAAATATGTAATGGATGATAGTATGAGTGTTGGAGAGTATTTTAAAAAAATTTCTAAAGGAAAAGCTGAAATCACAGACTTTATTAGACTTGAAGTTGGTGAAGGTATAGAGGTTAAAGAGGAAGATTTTGCTGCTGAAGTTGCAAAGCAAATGGCTTAATATATTGAGAGTAGATATTTAATCTATTCTCTAATTGAAATTATTTTAAAGGATATAATCATCATGTCCACCTCTATACTACAAGCTTCTAATATATCACATGGATTTGACTATCCACTATTTGCAAATATAGATTTTGAATTAAAAGTTCATGAATCTAAAGCTATACTTGGTAGAAGTGGTTTAGGAAAATCAACACTACTTCATATCTTTTCAACATTTATAAAACCAAATAGTGGTTATATTAAACTATTTGATAGAGATATATATTCATTAGATGAAAATGAAATTGAACATATTAGAAGATATGATTTAGGGATTATATTTCAAACACATTATCTATTTAAAGGTATGACAGCTTTAGAAAATTTAGAGATTGCTACAATGTTAGCAGATACTAATATAGATAACTCTCTTATTGAAAAATTGGAAATATCAGATAATATGTATCAAAAGATAGGTGATTTATCTGGTGGACAACAGCAGAGAGTCTCTATTGCTAGAGTTTTAAGTAAAAAGCCAAAAATTATATTTGCAGATGAGCCAACAGGAAATCTTGATAAAGAGACATCATATCTTGTTATGGAAGTTCTTTTAGACTATATTAAAAATAATGATGCTAGTTTAGTTTGGGTTACTCATGATGAGAATATGGCTAAATTTTGTGATAAAAGATATTTACTTAAAAATCAAAAATTAAATGAGATATAGATATTTGATAGTATAGTTTTGAAACTTATTAGGAATTATTTTAAATAATTTAAGGTTAATTTCCCTTTTTTTAATTATATATAAAGTAAAATTTAATCTCAGATTATATTTCTGATAATTTTAAATAATAAAAAGGGAAAGAATTGATAGAACTATTTTCAGAGCAATGGATAAATGAACTAAAAGAGCTATGGAATAAAACTCCTGAGGTTTCAGATAAACTTGCTGAAATTAATTTTAATTCAACTATAGCATGTGGTTTTAAAGAAGATGAGAAACCATTATGTGTATTTGTAGTAAAAGATGGTAAGGCTGTATCAGCTGGACTTTATAATGATGAGGTAGCTGATTGGGATATGAGAGCATCTCGGAAAGATTGGGAGAAATGGAGTAAGAAACCTTTAACTATGGTTTCAATGGGAATTGCTGTAGCTACAGGAAAATTAAAATTTGTAAAAGGTGACTTTAAGGCAATGATTAAAAATCCATCTATGGCAGAGCCTTTTGTTAAAAGTTTTGAATTAATGTCTAAAATATCTTAAAAAAAGAAGACCTAATTAATTAGGTCTATCTTTTTGAATCTCTCTTTTTTTTCTTTTTAATTAAATCAAGTTTCATCTCATTTAGTAGTGCCTCTTTCTCGTAAATTTTAACTTTTTCTTTTGCAATCTCTGCACCTAAGGTTGCTAGATGTATCTCCATCTCCTCTATTGTTATCTTTTTAGAGTCATCTTTTGCTAAAAGATTTGAAGTTGGTATTAATAATATAGCAACGAGTAGTATTTTAATTGAATTTTTCATTTTATTCCTTATAGTTTTTTATAAGAAATTATATCATCTTTTATATAACTTTTAGCAATAATTTACCTTAATTTTATCATATAGAAATCTTTGCTTCTTGTAAAGCTATCACTCTGCCCAACTACTATAACTCCTCCATCAGTTGTTCTTGTAATCCCATGAGCTATATCATTCTCTCGTCCACCATAAAGTTTTGACCAGATTAGAGAACCTTTACTATTTAGTGCAATAATGTATGTATCATACTCACCTTTTCCTATAGAGTTTGTAGTACCTGCAATCATATATCCACCATCTTTTGTCATAGTAATTGCATTTCCTCTATCTTCATAATCATACCCATAAATCTTATGCCATATAAGTTTTCCATTTTTATTGAAATACATAACAGATAAATCACTCTGTTTACTTCCAAATGAACGAGTTGCACCAGTAGCTACAATTCCTCCATTAGGAGTAGGTGCTACCCCATTTAATACATCATAATCATCTCCACCAAAAGTTCTAGCCCATATCTTTTTTCCATTTTGGTCTAATTTTAATAAGAAGAAATCAGCATCACCAGAGCGTTTTACCTCTCTTGAGCCTACCATCATAAAGTTACCATCAGCAGTACGAGTTAAAGCTTTTGCCTCCTCTCCTCTTTTACCTCCAATTCTCTTCTCAGAGACTGTTTTACCATTTTTATCGAGACGAATTATTAATATATCTTTATATCCTCTTTTAGAGAAGGACTCACTATCTCCTACAACTAAAACACCACCATCATTAGTTCCAGCGATACCTCCAGCAAACTCATCTCTATCTCCTCCAAATGTTCTATGCCATAACAGTTTTCCATTAAGCGACATCTTTGCTACATATAAATCTCTATCACCATTATCATTAAAAGATTTTCCACTACCTAAAATTAAGAGATTGCCATCTTTAGCTCTACTAATAGCTACCCCTCTATCCTCTTTTTTACCCTTAATTAGTTTACGCCATTTAGTATCACCATTGCTATTGATACGAGTTACACATATATCACCTCTAATAGCTCCTGCTGATTTACACATACCAATAATTGCACTATCACCATTCTCTAACATTATAACACCATTAGCAATATCATCATCACTTCCACCATAAGTCTTTTGCCAAATAGTTTTAAAAGCAGGTTTAACTATCTTTTTTGTGCTATCTTTAGCATATAAGATGGGAGTGAGTAGTATTGAAGCTAAAATTATTTTACCATAAGTTTTTATCATATCGTTTCCTATTTTTTAATTCCATTATACAATATATGATTTATTTTTTAGATGATTTGTAAGATATTTTATAATTAATTGTTATAATATAAGAGTTATGTTACTTATGTAATTTTAAAATTCTAAATAATCATCATTATCAATCAAATTATGATAAAATTCTTTTAAATTTAAAAAGGGATTTAATGAGATTTAGTAGATATATAAATGAGTGGTTATATGGAGAGAATGGCTATTATAAGAACTTTAAGGCTATTGGAAAAGAAGGAGATTTCTATACAGCAGTTAGTACAAGTTCATTTTTTGGAGCAAGTATTGCAAACTACTTTTATAGTTTAATAGAAAAGGATAGTTTTAAGAGAGATGGGTGGCTTATTGAGATTGGAGCTCATCAAGGTTATCTAATTTCTGATATGATACAGTGGTTATATACAATAGATAGTTCTTTAGTAAAGAGTCTTAAATTTGGAATTGTAGAGAGACAAAAAGAGGTTAGAGAGGAGCAGTTAAAATATATTAAACAAAGATTTGGAGATGATATTAAAATAAGACACTTTAGTAGTGTAGATGAGGTTATAGCAGAGTATGCTTTTTTTGTAGCAAATGAGATATTTGATGCTTTTCCTTGTGAACTTATTAAAGATGAGCAGATGGCATTTGTAAAAAGTCATAAGATAGAGTGGAGAGAAGCAGATAAAAAAATATTAGATTTTGCATCAAAATATAGACAGGTAAAGGGTGAAGTTTCTATAGGTTATGAGGAGTTTGCTAAAAATATGGCAAAAGGGGTTAATAGTCTTGATTTTGTAACTTTTGATTATGGAGAGAGGTTAGTAAGAAATGATTTTTCTATTAGAGTATATCAAAAGCATAAGACTTTTCCCCTATTTGATGAGGAGTTAGAGTTAAGAGATGTATATCAAAAGGCAGATATAACCTATGATGTAAACTTTAACCACCTAATAGACTCTTTTCTAGGTAATGACTTTAAACTAGATAGTTATGAGACACAAGCAAGAGCCTTAATTAGATTTGGACTTATTGATATATTGGAGCAGTTTGCTTCACAGACTACACAAGCTAATTATCTAAGAGAGGCAGATAAGATAAAAACACTGATAGCACCAACTATTATGGGAGATAAGTTTAAGATGGCACATTTTTATAAATAGCTTAAAAATTATAATTATAAATAGTCCATATATGAATACTACTATTAAATGATACAAAAAGTAACACAATTATATAAGATATAAAAAATTTTAAACTTACTTAGATTTTTTTAGATAGCGAGGAGATAATTATATCTTTAATATAAAAAGAGGAAAATCATTTATGAATAATAGTGATATAGAACAATATTTGGAAAATGCAGAAAAAGCTACAGTAGAATTTGCAAAATATTCTCAATTTAAAGTTAATAAAATTATTAAGGAAGTCTATTTAAGAGGTTTTAGAAATCGTGTTCTATTGGCAAAAATGGCAGTTGCTGAAACAGGTATTGGAAAATGGGAAGATAAAGTAACTAAAAATATTTTAGCAACAAAATATATTTATGAGGATATAAAACATTTGAAGACAGTTGGTGTTATATTTGAAGATAATAATTTAGGTATTATTGAGATAGCTAAGCCTGTTGGAACAATTTTAGCTATTGTTCCATCTACTAATCCTAGTTCTACAGTAATGTTTAAAATTTTAATTGCTCTTAAAACACGAAACCCTATTATTATTAGCGCTCCAACTCGTGCTAAGAATGTTTGTAATTATACAGCTGAATTATTATATAAATCAGCATTAAAAGCAGGAGCACCTAAGAATTGTATTCAATGGATTAAAAATCCTAGTAGAGAAAAAACAGAAAAAGTAATGAGAGATAAACGATTAGGACTTATTTTAGCGACAGGAGGTAAAAATTTAGTTAATTTAGCATATAGTTCTGGAACACCTGCTTTAGGTGTAGGACCTGGAAATGTTCCTGTACTTATTGAAAACTCTTTTAATATTGAATTAGCAATTAAAAAAATTATTCATTCAAAAACATTTGATAATGGTACAATTTGTGCTAGTGAACAAGCAATTGTTATTGAAAAGCCCAATATGAAAAAAGCAATAGAGGCTTTAGAGAAATATGGTGCATATATAGTTCCTAATAGAGAAATTAAAGCTTTAGAAGAGGTTGTATATAATAGAGAATTAGAGATTATGTCAAGTGATATAGTTGGAAAGACAGCAAATTTTATTGCTAAAAAGGCCAAGCTGAATGTTCCTAATAATATCTCTTTACTAGTTGCTAAACAGACAAATGTTGGAAAAGAATATCCTCTATCTTCAGAAATTTTAGCACCAGTAATTGCTATTTATGAAGCTAATGATTTTGAACATGCTTTGAAAATCTGTTTAGACATTAATAATTATGGAGGAAAAGGACATACTGCAAGTATCTTTTCAAATGATAAAAATAAAATTATGAGATATTCTATGTTAATTAATACTAGCAGAATTATTATAAATAGTCCATCAGCACAAGGAGCTGTAGGAGGATTATATAATAATTTAACTCCATCACTTACTCTAGGTTGTGGAACAGATGGTCGCAATATTACAACAGATAATATTACAGCTAAACATCTACTTAATATTCAGCGTGTTGCAAAACCTAAAAAGATTAGAAAACCATCTAAAGAAAAACGAATAATTAATAAAAAGAGATTATCAGCAATTTTTAGTTAAAAAATATAAATAAACAAAAAGGATTGACACTAATGAGTAAATTGGAACAATCAGGGATACTCAATTTTAAAGTAAGATAGTAAGCGATTTAAAATACTAAGACTCAATAAACAGACTATACTTAATGAGAAACTATTTGTAAAAGTTAATCCACAATATACAAGTTAAACTTGCAATAGGTATCGGTATATAGAGAAGAGAGGATTAGAGTCTCTTGGGCTAGGAACTAGCCTTTAAGACTATAAATCAGAGAGCCTTTCAAATTAAGATTTGTTGGAATCTGCTAGTTAGGAAGTCTCTAGCTCTTTAGTTAGAGGTAGTTTACATATTTATAATGCTCTATTTAACTCTTCTATAATTAGACTATTGACTATTTTAGGGTTTGCTTTTCCATTAGAAGCTTTTAAAACTTCTCCTATAAAAAAGCCTAAAAGTTTTTTATTTCCATCTCTAAATTTTTTTACATTATCTTCATTTTTAGATATTACATCTCTTATAATAGCTAATATAAGGGATTTATCATTTATCTGTTTAAGTCCTCTCTCTTCAACTATTTTAGTTGGCTCTCTACCACTTTTGTTCATCTCTTCAAAAACCTGTTTTGCAATTTTAGTTGAGATAGTTTCACTATCTATCATTTTAGCTAAATCTGCTATATATTTTGGAGTAAACTTTACCTCATCTATCTTTTTAATTTTTAGCTCTCTTGCAACTTCATTAGTAGTAATATTTCCAATAGTTATAGGACTGTTAAACTCTTTTAATGCCTCTTGATAGAATTTGGATAGCTCTATATCTCGTGCAAGAGTATTTGCTACTTCTTTATTTAAATTATGCTTTTTAGTGTAGATTTGAAATAGATTCTCCTCCTCTCTACTCATAGGTGCTACTTTACCCTCTATATGCTCTTTTTTAGGTTTGTTTCTATCTCTTCTATTATCTTTTTTTATCTTTTTAGCCCATGAGTCTTTTAGAGATACAACTCTATTAAATATAGGTCTTTTATCACTATAATCTACTGGGTCTCTATAGAAATATCCATGTCTCTCAAATTGAAATCTATCATTAACTCTATCTTGGATAACAGCAGGTTCAATTAGGGCATTTTTAATAATCTCTAATGAGTTTGGATTAATATCCTCAATGCTTTCAGGAGTCTCTTTTTTAAATAGTCTATCGTATAATCTAATCTCAATTTTTTTAGCACTATTAGCTTCGACCCACTGAATTGCACTCTTTACTCTAATTCCACTACTATCAGAGCCACTCTTTGAGTTAGGATAATATTTTGCTTTTATCTCAACTATATTACCATTATCATCTTTTATAACCTCTTGGCAAGAGATAATATAGGCATATTTTAATCTTACAGGTTGATTTGGAGTTAGACGATAGTAATCTTTTGGAGGATTTTCCATAAAATCATCTTGTTCAATATAAATCTCTTTAGAAAAAGGGAGTACTCTTGAACCCTCTTTTGGAACATCATGAGGATAGTAAGATGCTTCAATATCTTCAAATCCACTATAGTTTTCAATAGTAACCTTTAGTGGTTTAAATACAGACATAACTCGTGGTACTTTTGGATTTAAATCATCTCTAATGGCAAATTCAAGTTGTGCAATATCAACAATAGAGTTTGCCTTAGCTACTCCTATCTGTTCACAAAAGTTTAATATAGCCTCTGGTGTATAACCTCTTCTTCTAAGCCCTGCAATAGTTGGAAGTCGTGGGTCGTCCCAGCTACTAACTATATTTTTATCTATTAGCTCTAAAATTTTTCTTTTACTCATAATAGTATAGTTTATATTTAATCTTGCAAACTCATGCTGATATGGTCTTGGAGGCTTAAGCTCTAATGTATCAATTAACCAATCATAAATATCTCGGTTATTCTCAAACTCTAATGTACAGATTGAGTGTGTAACCCCCTCTATATAGTCAGATAGAGGGTGTGCAAAATCATACATAGGATAGATTGCCCACTTATCTTTTGCTCTAAAGTGGTCTGCTCTCTTAATCCTATATAGTAGTGGGTCTCTCATTTTCATATTAGCAGAACTCATATCAATCTTAGCTCTTAATACATGCTCTCCCTCTCTAAACTCACCACTTCTCATTCTAGCAAATAGCTCTAAATTCTCCTCTATGCCTCTTTTAGCATATATACTTCTTTTTCCTGCTGAGGTAACTGTTCCACGATACTCTCTTATCTCCTCTTCAGAGAGACTATCAACATAGGCTTTTCCCATCTTAATAAGTTTAATAGCATAGTTATAGAGTTTTAAAAAGTAATCAGAGGTATAACGAACATCTCCACTCCACTTAAATCCAAGCCACTCTACAGCATCTTTTAGAGCCTCTACAAACTCAATATTCTCTGTTGTTGGATTTGTATCGTCCATTCTAAGGTTGCACTCTCCACCATACTCTTTAGCAATACCAAAATTTATACTAATAGATTTAGCATGTCCAATGTGTGGAAAACCATTTGGCTCTGGAGGAAATCTTGTAACTATCTTTTTATATCTACCTAATTTTAAATCCTCTTCAACTCTTTTTCGTAAAAAATCTTTACTTCTATTTATCATCTATTAAACCCTTTAATTTCTAAGATAGACATTTTAACAAATTACTACTTATTATTTAAAGATTAAATCCCCTAAATTAGCACCTATACTAGAGGCTACAACATTGCATTTTACTTTTAGAAGATGAAAAATTCTATTATCATCTACCTCATCTAAAGCTTCATAGTTTCCCATGCCTTTAGCCAATATTAAATTCATTGAGTTATATATCTCCATAAAGCTACTACTAGCTCTATTATAATCTAATCCAGGGGTATTAACTCCACTATCAATTAGAGTTGCAACTTCATCTAAACCTATCTCTTTTGCCTCTTTCATAGTTACATCATTAATAATAGGCACACCTCTAGTAGCATAATATAGCTCTATATTGGGATATGCTATTTTTATCTCTTGAAGTAGAAGTTTATCAAAAACATGCTCTCCTACATTATCTCCAACTATCATAAGGCTTTTAGCACTCTTTAGTTTATCTAAAAATTTATCTTGATTGTCAATGGCAAATGGAGTTTTAAAAACTGTCTTAAACTCTTTAGATAAATCAAACTGATTTGGTGTAGCAAAATCTATAACATTTCCAGCTACACTCACTTTAATTGCACCTTTTACTCTATCTTCTAAATTGTTTAAAGTAGCCTCCACCTCTCTAAGAAGTTTTAATGCCTCTTTAGTTGATTTTGCTTTTAAATCAGCATAAATATCACTACTTCCTATAAAATGATTCATCTTTGGATAGAGGTCTGAAGCTACTACAACAGGTGTTACGCCACTATATTTAGAGATAGACTCTTGTGCAATTTTACTTAACTCTTTTGATTTAAATTCATCTAAATTTAGATTTTTAGCAACTCTTATTGATTGATTTAAAAGACAATTTATACAATCAGTTGTTATATTCACTTTTTATCCTCTTTATCACCACTAGCCATTAAATATTTTCCATACATCATAGCAACTACAACACCAATAACAACTAAATATACAACCCATGGTTCTCTATTCATAAATAAGCCTTTTTAGATTAAATTGCTAATAATAGTAGAAGATAGATTAGATTAAGATTATAATAATAATTATAATCTTAATTATTATTGAATTTTTAATACTTTTTTTGATAGGATATGTTAGAAATACTCTTTAGAATTTTGAATTAGGGTTAAGTAACAAATTAAAATGCTTTGGGATTTTTGAAAAAGATAAAAAAGGAAAATTAATGAAAAGACATGTAATTGTTTTGGAGGCAGAAGGTGGGGCAGATAAGTGGATTGATGGGCATAGAAGAGATACTATGCCAATTGTTAATGCTATTATAGAAAAAGGATATGGAGCAGAGGTAATCTATTATCGTGATGAATGGTTTAGTGATGTATTTGATTATATTTTAGAAAAAGCAGATGCTGTAATAGTAAGGATTAATCCAGGAAATCTTCCTAATGGAGAGGCTAGACTTTTTGAGATGCTTCGTCAACTTCACGATAGTGGTGTAATTATCTTAACACATCCAAATACTATGATTCGTTTTGGGGCTAAAGATGCTTTAGCTAAATTAGCAGATACTGACCTTGTTCCAGATGACACTTATGCTTATTATACTTATGATGAGTTTAAAAAGAATTTTCCAAAAAGTATATCTTATGGGACAAGAGTTCTTAAACAAAATCGAGGTTCAACAGGAGAGGGTATTTGGAGAGTAGAGATTGTAGATAATAAGGTAGATTATGAAGCAGGAGATACGCTACCTTTAGATACAGTTATTAAATGTACTGAAGCTGTTGATAACCATGTTGAGTATAACTCTCTTGGTAAGTTTATAAAGTTTTGTAAACGATATATAGAGGGTGATAATGGAATGCTTGTTGATATGAGATTTATGCCTAGAATTGTTGAGGGTGAAATTCGTATTTTAATGGTAGCAGATAAACCAATTTTTGTTGTTCATAAAAAACCAGTTCAAGAAAAAGATGCTTTTTCTGCAACTATTGCATCAGGAGCTGAATATACATATTATAAACCAGAGGAGTATCAAGAGCTTGTAGATAAGTTTGTTAACTCTATTCCAATGATTTCAGATAAACTTGGAAAAATCAAAAATACACCAATTATTTGGACAGGTGACTTTATGTTAGATACTGATGAAGATGGTAATGATAAATTTGTATTGGGTGAGATGAATTGCTCATGTGTTGGTTTTTTTAGTCACTTAGATATGGGGATACAAGAATTAGTTGCTGATGAGGTTATTAAAAGAATTGAAAATAGACATAATAAAATAGAATAGTAAGTTTTGTTATTATTTAGTTATCAATTAAGAGTAAACTCTATTTTATGAAAACTAAAGCTATAGAAATTGTTATTATAGAGGATGAAGAGGATATTTTAGAATTGGTCGAATATCATTTACAAAAGGTGGGATATGAGACTATAGGATTTCTCTCTACAAAGGGAGTTGAGCAGTTTTTAGAAGAGGAGAACCCTTCATTAATGATTATAGATAGAAATCTACCATCTTATGAAGGGAGTGAATTTGTATTTAACCTTAGAAAGAATGGATATAATATACCTGTTATCTTTTTAACAGCTAAAGATAGAGATGAAGATATTGAAGAGGGATTTATAAGAGGTGGTGATGATTATATTACGAAACCTTTTAAACCAAGAGAGTTAGTTTTGCGTGTTAAAGCACTGCTTCGTCGTTCAGGTTTGATTTTTAATGAAAAGATAAAATATAGAGATATAGTTTTAAATATTTCAAATCATAAAGTTATTATAGAAGATAGAGATATAGAGCTTACGAATTTAGAATTTAAACTACTATATACTTTTATTAAAAATCCAAATATTATATTAGATAGAGATTTTTTAAGAGATGAGGTTTGGGGTGAGGATAGTATAAATTTTAATGATAAAACTATTAATGTAACTCTTAATAGATTAAGAAAAAAAATTGATCCAATGGGAGAAAAAGAGTATTTTATTCCCGTTTGGGGAGTAGGTTATAAATTAGCTTAAGTATGTTATCAATCTGTTATTAATTCATTTTATAATTTCTCATATTTAAAGATAAGGAGTCAAATATGAGACTATCAAAACTTTTAACAGTAGCTCTTGTAGCAACTGTTACATCAACTTTCGTTTATGCAGATGAACTAAAAGGTAGAGGAGCATCTTTTCCTGCACCTGTTTATAAAGCATGGACATCAGACTATTTTAAGGCAACAAAAAATCAAGTTAACTATACACCGACAGGTTCAGGTGATGGAATTAAATCTATTACAAAAAGAATGGTAGATTTTGCAGGTTCAGATAAACCATTAAAACCAAAAATTCTTAAAAAGAAAAAACTTTATATGTTTCCTGCTGTTGTAGGTTCAATTGTTCTTGCTTATAATATTGATGGTATTGAAGATGGTAAATTAAAATTATCTCGTAAAGCTATTTCTGCCATTTTTAGTGGAAAAGCTACAAATTGGGATGATGCGATTATTGCTAAGGATAACAAAGATTTAAAACTTCCTCATGCTCCTATTACTGTTGCAGTTAGAGCTGATAAATCAGGTACAACATTTAATTTTACCTATTTTTTACATCAACTTGATAAAAGTTTTAAAGTAAGCAAGAAACCAAAATGGAAAGCACCTAAGGTTGTTGCTGGTAAGTCAAACTCTGGTGTATCTGCAAATATTCAACAGATTAAAAACTCTATTGGTTACATTGAGTACTCTTTCAAAGAGAAATTAGGACTTCCTGCAGCACAAGTAGAGAATAAAGAGGGTAAATTTATTAATCCAACACTAGAGTCATTCCAAGATGCAGCAAAATATGCAGAGTGGACAGCAGATAAAGACTTTTATGCTGTTATTGGTGACCCTAAAGGTGAAACATCTTATCCTATAGTTGCTGCAACATTTATCTTACTTCCAACAGAGAAAGTAGATACAAATAAAAAAGTAACAAAGTTCTTTGACTGGGCATACACAAATGGAAACAAAGTAGCGTCTGACTTAGGTTATGTACCTCTTCCAAAAGAGACTAAAGATGCTATTAGAAAATACTGGGAAACAAAAGGATTAAATAATTAATCCCCCTTTATTCACTACATTTTAGCCCTATTATTGCATAGGGTTAAGTAACTCTTAGTTTAAATCGCCAAAATCACAAAGATTAAGGTCATGATTAAGGTCTAAGCTACCTTTTTGTAATTTTTGTCCTAATTTATAGTAAATCCCATAAAAGCTTGGATTTCGCTGATTATGTTATTTCTTTTTTAATAGACATCTGTATTATATAATATTTTTTATTGTGTATATCTTAATTTTTTAAATATTTTTTTTATTTTTATTAGCTATTTTATTGTGATTTTTGCGTTGTTTTTCAACTGTTAGTAGAAAAATTATCTCCCTATCTACAAAATGCTTGTAAGAATGCTAAAGAGAGAGAATTTGATATTGAAAACATTTTAAGTTGTAGTCAGATGTTTAAGCTCTTTGATATCTTAAAAATATAAAACTCCTCTTGTTACCAAAATGTTACCACCTTAAAGTATTATCAACCATTAAAAAAACAAAGGTAAAAAATGGGTGGAAAACTCTTTAAAAATTTCTCATTTTTCTCAGCTACACTCTCTTTTTTTATCCTTGTTGGTATATTTTCAATACTTTTTATCTATGCACAAGATTCAATTCATGAGTTTGGATTTCATTTTTTAGGTAGTGAAGTGTGGGAAGCTGATGAGGATGATGCAGAGTTAGGCGTATTTGGTGGGTATATCCCTCTTCTTGGTACAATGTTAAGTACCATTATTGCTATGGTTATTGCTACTCCACTTGCAATAGGAATTGCTATCTTCTTAACTGAAATTGCACATAAAAGCCTAATTAAGCCTGTCTCTATTGCTATTGAGCTTTTGGCTGCTATTCCTAGTATTATCTATGGTATGTGGGGGCTTTTCTATTTTGCTCCAATTATTCAATCCACTTTTGGAGGTAATGGTGTAGGACTTCTTACAGCAGGTATTGTTTTAGCAATTATGATTATCCCTTTTATGGCTGCAATTACTCGTGACTCCATGAATACTGTTCCAGATGTACTCAAAGAGTCAGCTTATGCGATGGGAGCAACTAAGTTTGAGGTTATAAAAGATGTTATTATGCCTTATGCTAAAGGTGGTATTATTGGCTCTATTATTTTGGCTCTTGGTCGTGCATTGGGTGAGACTATGGCTGTAGCATTCCTTATTGGTTCAGTCATGCAACTACCAAGTAAAATAACTGATGCAACAACCTCTATTCCTGTTCTTTTAGCGAATAATTTTTCAGAAGCAGAGGGTCTTGAGATGAGTTCCATGTATTATTTGGCTCTTATCTTATTTGTTGTGAGTTTTGCCATTATCTCCATAGCAAAATTCTACTTCTTAGGGAAAAAGGTTAAGTAATGAACAGACTACTCTTAAATAAAATCATATTGGTACTCTCAACACTCTCGGCAGTGATTGGAATAAGCTTTCTCTTTTGGATACTAGCAACCTTAACCTACAAAGGGGTCTCTAGTCTTCATCTTAGTACCTTTACACAAGATTTAGTAAATGGTGGTATTAGAAACCTACTTGTTGGGCAGTTTACCATGGCACTTATCGCCTCGGCGATTGCTGTACCTATTGGAATGTTTGCAGGGATTTGGCTTCGTGAATACTCGAACCAAAACAAGTTGGCTTCAGTCATTAGAAATCTAAGCGATGTTATGATGTCTGCTCCATCTATTGTTATTGGGGTCTTTGTCTATGCTCTCTTTGTTGCACCTTTTGGTAACTATAACGGTTTTGCAGGGGTTATTGCTCTAACTATTATGATGATACCAATTATTATAAGCACTACAGACAATATGTTAGCCCTTGTACCAAAAGAGTTAAGAGAAGCAGGGATTGCACTTGGTGGGAGTAAACATACGATTATTGTGCAGATTATTATTAAAGCTGCTAAAGTGGGAATAACTACAGGGGTTCTGCTCTCATTTGCTAGAATTATTGGAGAGACAGCACCACTGCTCTTTACTTCGGCAAACAATCAGTTTTTTACCATGGATTTAACAGGGCAGTTTCCATCATTAACCGTAAGTATCTATAACTTAGCTACATACCCAGATGAGGAAAGTCGCCAGTTGGCTTGGGCTGCGTCGTTTGTTTTAACAGCTATCGTGTTAATCATTAACTTAACGGGTCGATATATGACTAGAAATAAAAAATAAGGAGTCGCAATGAGCAACTTAATAATGGAAACCAAAGATTTTAGCTTTACCTATGCAGGGGTTGATGCTCCTTCTTTAAAAAAGATAAATCTACCAATAGAGAAAAACAAAATTACAGCAATGATAGGTCCTTCGGGGTGTGGTAAATCAACACTCCTTCGTGCTATGAATAGAATACATGACCTATATCCAGGGAATAAATATGAGGGCGAGATAAACCTTTTTAAAGATGGGAAAAAAGAGAATATCTTAAAACTAAAAAGAGAGAATGACCTTATTCGTCTTCGTCAAGATGTAGGGATGATTTTTCAAAAGCCAACTCCTTTTCCAATGAGTATTTATGACAATGTTGCTTATGGAATGAGACTAGCAGATGTTAAAAACAAATCTGAACTTGACGATAGAGTAGAAAAAGCTCTACAAGATGCAGCAATTTGGAAAGAGACCAAAGATAGACTTCACACTTCAGCTCTTGGAATGAGTGGTGGGCAACAACAGCGATTATGTATTGCTAGAGCAGTTGCTCTAAAGCCTGATGTTCTGCTTTTTGATGAACCAACCTCGGCACTTGACCCAATCTCTACAGGGGCTATTGAAGAGTTAATTGCAGAGCTTAAAGATGAGGTATCTATTGTTATTGTAACGCACAATATGCAACAGGCTTCACGACTTAGTGACTATACAGCATTTATGTATTTGGGGGATTTAATTGAGTATGATAAGACAGATACGATTTTTATGAACCCTAGTCAAAAACTTACAGAAGATTATATTACAGGGAGATTTGGATAATGTTAAAACAGTACCAAAAGGCAAGACATGCCGTAAGAGATACCGTTATAGATTTGGTTGAAAATCTATATAGTGCCAATAAAATGGCTGTAGATGCAGTAAAAAATTGGAATGCCAAAGAGCTAGAAGAGGCACGAAAATCTATTAAAGACTTTAAAACTATTACAGAGAAAGTAGATAATGATGTAGTTGTTATTTTTGCTAAATATACTCCTAGTGCTAGAGATTTAAGGGAGTTAGTATCTTACTTAAAGATAACATCAGCACTTAATCGTATTCAGAACAATACAAATAGCTATCTTAAAAATATGCAAACAGTTATTATGGAAGATGATAAAGATATTCATGAGTTTGTAAAGGACTCTTTGCGTATTAATAGATGTGCTTTAGATGCATTTAAATATACATTAGAGATGTTAAATACCTTTGAAGATGATGATAAAATCAAAAAACTAAACTCTAAAATCACTGTTGAGCAGAGTAAAACAGAAGATATATATTCACTACTAGAAAAAGAGATTGTACAGAAAATGAGTGATGCAGATGTTAATGTACAAGAGTATTTTAATCTACTTAAATATTTTAGAAAAAGTTTAAAAATTGTAGATAGACTAGAGACTATTGCTCAAAGGGTTATCTTTGCAAGAATGGGTGGAAAACTTTAATAGTTAGATTTTCGCATATTTTTTTAACTAAAATATGCGATGTAAAATAATTATATTATTTTATTCATATATCTCTCTACCATTTGTAGGTTGAATTGGTCTATTATTATCTTTATTTATTTCCTTATGCATTGCTTCTATTTGAGCTTTTGATGCAGTTTGTGGATTTTTAAATATAATCCATAAGACATTTTCACTACATGGAGGAGTTGTAAGAGAACCCATTGTCTTATAGTAATCTTTATCTTTTGGCATCATTACATCTATGTACTCTTTTGATAGTTCAAGTTTTTTAGATTTATTCTCTCCAAGTGGAAAAGTTTTTATAATTTTTGTTAAAGTTGGGTTCATTGCTCCTTCTTTAAACATTACAGATATGACTGCTAATTTTCCATCTTTTGTTGAATGAACAAAGTGTGCCTCTAATGGGAATGATTTTCCATTTATATGATTCTCACTTGGTGTATGAAAGTGAAACTGTTTAAGTTCATAAACATTTCCATCGACTGTTAGAGTATCTCCATTATCTATATTTACTTGAACTGTATGTCCATTATTTATTATACTTTTAGATTTAGCTCCATATTTTAAATCTAGTTTTGGTAAATCAATATCTTTTGTTGGTCTAATATCAATAGGCATTTGGATCTTACCCTCTGAACACATTTTAAATTTTTCATCTAATTTTCCCCAATTTTCAGGTGCTACATTTCCACTATATCCCCAATGTTTATGTGTCTCATGTTTAGTAGAGTGTTCTTCTATTTTTACTTTAGGTTCTTTTCCACTATCTTCTGCACAACCTCCCATTAAAAGCAGTGCTGATATAGCAATAGTTGAATAGGTAATAATTTTTTTCATTTCCATCCTTTGATTTTTTAGATAATTTTATTGTATCAAACTGAGTTATCTATTTTTATTAAATAATAAGAGTAATTTATATTTTTTACTTAAATGTAGTAAATTGTAATAACTTGATATAATATTATAAAAAAGGTTATATTATGAAAGATATAATATTTGGTCCGATAAATTCAAGAAGATTTGGAAAATCTCTTGGTATTGATTTGAGTCCACATAGAAAACAGTGTAATTTTGATTGTTTATATTGTGAGCTTGAACCAGCAAAAGTTACAGATAAGTACAGTGATATTGTATCTATTGATGAGGTTATTACATCTCTAAGAGAGGTTTTAATGAGAGAAAAAGATATAGATATATTGACTATTACAGCAAATGGAGAGCCTACTCTATATCCACATCTATCTAAATTAATGGATAGAATAGATACTATAAAGGGGGATATAAAAACTCTTATCTTATCTAATGGTAGTACCATTAATAATTTTGAAGTTCAAGAGGCATTAAAAAAATTTGATACTGTAAAGTTATCATTAGATTGTATAACAGAGAGTTGTCTTAAGAGATTAGATAGAGCAGAGAAAAGTATCTCAATAGAGGATATAAAAAGAGGTATGTTAGAGTTTAAAAAGAGTTTTAAAAATCCTCTTATTATAGAAATACTTTTTGTAAAAGGTATTAATAATAGAGATAGTGAGATAGAGGGGTTAAATAGATTTTTAGAGGAGTTAAATCCAACAAGAGTGGATATTGGAACTATTGATAGACCACCTGCATATAGAGTAGAGCCATTGACTTATGAGGAGTTAAGAGATATATCATTTAAATTTAACCACTCTCTACCAATATATATCGCTTCAAGAAAAAAGATTACAGCAGAGCCATCAAACTATACCAAAGAGGAGATACTAAATACAATTAAAAAGAGACCTTTAACTAAAGATGATATAGAGCTTCTTTTTAATCAAGAGAGTATAGATAGATTTGAAAATCTATTAAAAGAGGGGCAGATTAAGACTAAAAATAGTGGTGGATACAATTTTTTTGTACTAAATAGACAAAAAAATTTAAAAAACTCTTGACATTAAAGAGTTTTTTGTCTATAATCTCATTCCAATTAAATCGTGATGATTTAGTTGTCCGTTCCGAATTAGCTCAGCGGTAGAGTAGGTGACTGTTAATCACTTGGTCGCTGGTTCGAATCCAGCATTCGGAGCCATTTTTTTATGTTTAGCTTATTACTTATTCCGAATTAGCTCAGCGGTAGAGTAGGTGACTGTTAATCACTTGGTCGCTGGTTCGAATCCAGCATTCGGAGCCATCTTATATTTTCTCCTTAAAAACTTTTTTAAATTCTTCTGGAATAATATGAGGTTTTCTATCTTTTATAAATGCTAGAATTATCTTCATACTAAAAATTTTTTTATTGTTTTTATATATTTCTTGATTTAAGAGTATAGATACCGCTTTAATTTTTATTACCTCTGTTGTAACTTCAACAATATCTCCAAGAGAGGCAAAACCTAAAAAGTCTGCTTCTATTTTTCTAACTACAAATCCACTATTTTTATCTAGTGGATTTATACTTTTACTAAAAAATATCTCACTTCTTGCTCTTTCGCAATATTTAATATAATTAGTATGATATACAATGCCACCTGCATCTGTATCTTCATAATAAATTCTTATTTTCAATTTTTACTCTCTTCTATGGTAGTTTCTTCTTTTTTTTGAGTTTTTTTCTTCTTCTTTTTTATCTTTTTTAGATACTCTTTTGCTGTTATCTCTTTTCCCTCTAGGATTACATGTGTAGCAATACCCCTTTTACAAAGCTCTTTAGTATTCATCCAGTAGTCTTGACCAATAACCATTTTTCTAAATTCATCTTTTGTTAAAAAGCCTCTTTTAACAATAATATTATAGAAAAATTTTTCAAGTTTTTTTGAGGTGTGTTCTACATGTGATTTTACCTCTCCACCTTTTCCATGAGAACCATGTGAATATGTATGAAACATTAAGTCAGAATACTCATATACAACTCTTTTATCAGCCATACAAAATAGTAATGCTCCCATACTGTAACCCATATTATCAAGATATGCAATAGTTCTTTTATAAAACTTCTCTTGAATTATATTATAAAACTGTTGCCCCTCATTTACAAGTCCACCTCCAGAGTTTATCATAAGTTCAAGATAATCTCTATTACTAGCTTCTCTTAAACCATTAAATACGGAATGAAGCCCTTTTTTAAGTTCAAAAAATCTACCTATATAGACTCTATATCTTTTATGTTTTGGGATTATTTCATAGATACTTCTCTCTTTATCTATCAATCTTTTTTTTTCAGGGACTGCTTCTATATATAATGTATGTTGTTCACTACTTAACTCTTTTTTACTATCTATCATATTTATCTCCTACTATATTTAATATATAATTATCAAATTATAGCGTAAAACTAAGCTATGAGCAGGATAAATATTTTTATAAAAAAATTACTCAACAGTTACAGATTTAGCTAAATTCCTAGGCATATCAACATCATTTCCCAATCTAATAGAAATCTCCAAAGCTAATAGTTGAGTTATAACCATCATCTCAAAAAACTCTAACATAGCATGAGAGCTATATTTTGTCTTTATAAAATCATCTGCCAACTCAAACTCTTCTGGAGATATAGCTAAAATAGTAGCATCTCTTGCACTTAGCTCCTCTACATTTGATTTTATTTTATCATAGTGTAGAGATTTTGGCATAAGTGCAATAGTAAAGAGTTCACTATCTGCTAAAGCTATTGGTCCATGCTTCATTTCTCCTGCTGGATAACCCTCTGCATGAAGATAACTTATCTCTTTTAACTTTAAAGCACCCTCTAAAGCTAATGGGAAAAATATATCTCTACCAATAAAGAAAAATCCATGTCCATGAAGATACCTTTTAGAGAGTCTATGTATTTTATCATGTAGTTTATCTGTTACAATTAGAGCTTTAGGAACTTTTCTTATTGCATGTAACTCCTCATCTAATCTCTCTTTTGAGATAGTATCTTTTAGTTCTGCAATATATAGAGCCAATAACCACAATACCATTGTTTGAGTTGCAAATGCTTTTGTACTTGCCACTCCCTTTTCTATCCCTGCTCTTGTTAAAATAGCACTACTACTCTCTCTAACTATTGATGAGTTATCTACATTACATATAGTAAGACTCTTAAGTCCTGCTCTATTTGCCATCTTTAGTGCCTCTAATGTGTCTGCTGTTTCTCCACTTTGGGAGATTGTAATAAATAGTGTATTTTTTTGTAGTAGTGGCTCTTTATATCTAAACTCTGATGCAATCTCAACCTGTGTTGGAATTTTGGCTAATCTCTCTAATAGATATGCACCTGTTAGAGCTGAGTGGTAGCTTGTACCACATGCACATATCTTTATGTTATTAATATCTTTAAATAGAGAGCTGTCTAACTCTTCAAACTCTGCTCTCTTATCTAAAACTCTCCCAATCATACAGTCATTTATAACTTGTGATTGCTCATATATCTCTTTTTCCATAAAAAATCTAAAACCATCTTTTTGGGCCATCTTTTTATCTGTAGTTAATGGCTTTTTCATTATTTTCTTCTCTATATTACTACTATCAAATAATCTAATTTCCCCATTTTTTGCATATCCATACTCTCCATCTTCAAGATAATATACCTCTGTTGCCTTTCCAATAATAGGTGTATCTGATGATGCAAAATATATCTCATCTCCATTAAATCCAATAAGCATTGGTGAGCCATTTTTAGCAAAAAATATACTATCTGGTTCTGCTTCTGTAATTAGTAGAGTCGCATAAGCTCCATTAAGCTTAGATATAGTTCTTTTAAAAGAGTTAAATGGATTTTTTAAATTGTCATAGTTTTTTTCAAATAGGTGAACAATTGTCTCTGTATCAGTTTGACTTAAAAATGTTATTCCTGCATCTTGTAACTCATTTTTTATCTCTTGATAGTTCTCTATAATTCCATTGTGAACCACAAAACTATACTCTCCTAAATGTGGGTGTGCATTAAGCTCTGTTGGTTTTCCATGAGTTGCCCATCTTGTGTGTCCAATAGCTACACCAAAACCACTACTACTATAGTTTTTTGTCTTATTTCTTAAGTTATTTAACTTACCAACAGCCTTAAAGTATTTAAGCCCTCCATCTTCAATAATAGCAATACCTGCTGAATCATATCCTCTATACTCTAATTCTTGTAATCCATCTAATAATATATTTTTTTTCTCTTTTCTACCAATATATCCAACAATTCCACACATATAGGGTTACTCCGTTAACTCTTTAATAATTTGATTAGTATTATTACAAAAGTTTCCATTCTTTTCGATTAAAAAAAGGTCATCAACTCTATTACTTTTTGTATAGATTTTAGCTGAGGTTATATCTATACCTAACTTATCAAAAATGTTAATAATATAACATAGTACTCCTTTTTGATTTTTACATTTTACTCGCATCATAGCGTGTTCATTTGAGTGATTACAGTTAATGTAAATTTCATCTCTTTTTATATCAGGGGCTGGTAGTTTTAAGATTTCTATTCTATTAAGTACTTTATGTAATATGTCTTCAATTAGAATAGCTCCACTATTGTCAACTACTTCATTAAATTCTAAATTAAAGTATTTAATACCATTAAATAGTTTACATATATCCATATTAACTATATCTAATCTTCTTAGTTTATTTAGAAGGTAGCTCAAATCAAGATTATTTTTCCTAATAATTTCAATTGTTAAAAATTTGTTATTTTCTATAGAGAATATATAATCATCTAACTTATTACTCTTTTTGGAAATCTCAATAATTTTTTCAATAGGGTATTTTATAAAAAGTAAATCTGAAGGAATTGAGAGTATTTTTTTTTGCAAAGATTTTGGAAGTGATTTAAACTCTATTGATTTTTTTAAAAGTCTCTCTTTTTTTAATCTTTTGCTAGTAGCATTTATTTTTTTATCATAATTTAAAGAGAGTGAGGCTTGATTATAAAGGGTATATAGTAGTTGTGCATTAAAATCACTATAAATTCCAACTCCAACTCCATTCATATCAGCATATGTTAAGAGATATATAAAATCTAACTCTTTTTGAGTAGGAAATAGAGATACAAATTTTAAAATAGTCTGTTCACTATTTAAATCTTCTCTTTGGGCTACAAAATTCATTTTAGTGTGACACTTTATAAGATGTTTTCCAAATTTTATCTCTTGAGTAGAGAAACCTAACTTTTTAGCATATATTCCAAATAGTTCAGCTCCAACTATATGATGGTCTCTACTTCTACCCTTTCCTGAATCGTGAAGTAGAACGACTAATTTTAAGAGAGCTTTTTCTTTTAACTCTAATCTATTAAATATCTCCAACAATCTAGCCTCTTTAATATGCTCTAGTGCATATAGAGCTTTTATAGAGTGAATGCCAACAGTATATTGATGATATCCATCAAATTGTGGTAGGTTTAATACTTTTTTTAGTGGTGAAATAGTATAAGATATTAGATGGGCATTTAAAAGTGTTTTTATAATAGATGCTGAGTTTGGTCTAAAAAATATCTTATATACGCTTTTATATATCATTTCATTAGCTCTTTTAGGTTTTTGGGTATATATTAATGCTTTTAGTAGTGTTGGGTGTGGTAGAAAGTCTCCCTCTATATGACATAACTGCTCTATAAACTCCTCTAATTTAGTATAGTTTTTAGGTTTTATAATATGTTTATTTTTCCCTAATAGATGTTTTCCTGTTAACTCATTTATCCATATAGTTGTATATAGCTTAATAACTTTTAACTGTTGAGTAACTTTTTGAGCAAATTTCATCTGCTCTTTATAATTATCTTCATAACCTAAATATTTAGCAATTTGTGGAATAAGTTCTAATCTTAATCTATCTTCTTTTTTTCCATTTGCAAGATGTAGTGCTGAACGGACTCTAAATAGAAAGTCTAATGCAATATGAAAATTTTTATACTCATCTTCTAAAATTATATCTCTTGGTAACTCTCTTATCTTATTTATATTATATAAAATATTGCCTATCCAATAGACTAAATTAGCACTTCTAAATCCACCCTCTCCATCTTTTAAATTTGGTTCCATTGTTAGGGGATATTTAATATGTAGTTCTCTTAATTCATCTATTTTAGCATCAATAAATTTTTCTTGTTTATAGTGTCTAATAATATTAAGCTCATTTTGTACCTCTGTAAATAGATAATGAGAACCCTCTATAAATCTTGACTCTATCATTGCTGTTTTGATTGTAATGTCTTTTTTAGATACTTCAAATAGTTCACTAACCTCATGTACTCTATGACCTAATTTTAATCTACAGTCCCAAAGAATATGTAAGATTTTTTCTATTATTTCTTTTGTGTTATAGCCTATTGTCTCTTTATATACAATCATTAAATCTATATCAGAATATACAGATAACTGCTCTCTTCCATAACTTCCAAGTGCGAAAAGTGCGATAGGAAGACTATTTTTCATAGGGATATAACTTTCAAAAGAGGAGCGAAGTGCTACTTTATATATTATTTTAAGTAGATTATCAATCGCTTTTGTATGCTTATATAGGAAATCTTTACCTTTTGAATTTGCAAAACTCTCTTCTAATGTAGCAAAATAATTTTTTATATCTTCTCTTAATAGTTTAGCTATCTCAAAATCTGGTGCGTGATTATATAATAGGTTTTCTATCTCTATCTGTTTAGTTATCAAAAATTAACTCCAATTTATTTATTAACTCTTCTTGATATAATAGCAGAAAAAATAGTGGGTATTATATATGAATTTAGTAGATAAGGTAAAAAATAGAGAGAGATTAACACAAAAGGAGGCAGAGGCACTATATGAACTTGACCTATTGACATTAGGGGAGTTAGCTAATGAGATTAGAGAAGAGAAATTTGGTAAAAAGAGCTATTTTAATATTAATCGTCATATAAATCCAACTAATGTATGTGCTGATATATGTAAATTTTGTGCATATAGTGCTAGTAGAAAAAATCCAAATCAATATACTATGAGTCATCAAGAGATTTTAGAGATAGCTATATCTGCATACAGTAGAGGAGCAAAAGAGGTTCATATTGTATCTGCTCATAATCCTAATGGTGGGGTTGATTGGTATATGGGTGCTTTTAGAAAGATTAGAGAGGCTTTACCAGATATTCATATAAAGGCTATGACAGGAGCTGAGGTTGATTTTCTATCTCGTCAATATGGTTTAACCTATGATGAGGTTTTAGATTTAATGGTAGAGAGTGGAGTTGACTCAATGCCAGGAGGTGGTGCAGAGATTTTTAATGAAAAGATAAGAGATTATCTATGTAAAGGTAAAGTTTCATCTAAGAATTGGTTAGAGATACATAAAAAGTGGCACAGAAGAGGAAAGCAGAGCAATGCAACAATGCTATTTGGACATATAGAGAGTCGTACAGATAGGATTGACCATATATTAAGGCTTAGAGATTTACAAGATATAACAGGTGGATTTAACGCATTTATCCCTTTGGTTTATCAGAGAGAGAATAATTTTTTAAAAGTTAAGAATTTTTTATCGGCTCAAGAGATACTTAAAACATACTCAATAAGCAGAATACTCTTAGATAATATTCCCCATATTAAGGCATATTGGGCAACCACAACTATCAATTTAGCACTAATAGCTCAAGAGTTTGGAGCAGATGATCTCGATGGAACAATAGAAAAAGAGTCTATTCAATCGTCAGCAGGAGCAAATAGTGCAAATGGTATGAGTTTAAATGATTTTATATCTCTTATTAAAAACTCTGGATTTATACCAGTAGAGAGAGATAGCCTATATAAGGAGTTAAAGATTTATGAATAGATTAGAAAAGAAGAGTATAGATGAGTTATTATCTATTATTCCAAACTACCCAGCAACAAGCATTATGGAGATAAGTGATGATTTAGAGGATTTATCTATTGAGTTAAAAGATTTTGCGAAGAGTCATGATTTTGAGTATCTTCTAAATATATTAGATAGTGACTATTTTAATAAGATAAAAGATAAATTTAGAGATAAAAATATAATAGTCCATAATATAAAGTTAGAGCAGAGAAGATATGTAAATATGGCAAAACAGTATAACTTTATATTTGTTACAGCCTCTATTCCTCTTGATATAAAAGATAGCTTTTTAAAAAAAATACATACTCATATACTTAATGGTGGAAATATTATTCTCTTTTTACCTAAAAATGATTTAGAGATAAGAGAGTTATGGAGACAATCTTTAGAGGATAATCTATTTGTAGCTATTAGTACTATTGATATATTTAGAGATTATGAGATAATGATAGCTAAAAAGATGCACGGTTGGGGAGCTTTATAGAATAGTATGAATAGTATAGAGTATAGAGATAATGTAGAGATTTTAAAAGAGTGGGCTTATGCCTACTATGTAGAGGATAATCCAATAGCATCTGATGAAGAGTATGATAAGTTATATCATAAGGTATTAGATTATGAGAGAGAAAATCCAGATAATATTTTAGATGACTCTCCTACAAAAAGGGTTGGAGGAGTTATTAGAGATGGATTTACAAAGGCTAAACATATCTTAAGAATGTGGAGTATGGAAGATGTATTTAGTCAAGATGAGGTTAGAGAGTGGTTAGAGAGAGTTAAAAGAGGTATTGGAGAGGTTAGTTTTTTCTGTGAGCCTAAATTTGATGGGGCAAGTATGAACCTCATCTATAGAGATGGAAAACTAAATCAAGCAGTTACAAGAGGTAATGGAGAGATTGGAGAAGATGTAACAGAGAATGTAAAAACTATTCGCTCTATCCCTTTAACTATTGAGTATAAAGAGTTAATTGAAATTCGTGGTGAAGTTGTTATATCTAAAGAGGATTTTGAAAAAATTAACCAAGAGAGACTAAAAGAGGAAAAAGAGCCATTTGCAAACCCACGAAATACAGCTTCAGGAAGTCTAAGACAACTTGATAGCTCAATTACAGCAAAACGCCGTCTCTCTTTTTACCCTTGGGGAGTTGGAGAGAATAGTTTAGATTATGAGTCTCTATCTGATAAGATGGAGTTTATATATAACTTAGGATTTTTAAGACCACCATATAGTAGAGAGTGTAGTAACATAGAGGAGATTGAGAAGTTTTATAAATTTCTAATCTCAGAAAGAGATGAGATACCAATCTTAATGGACGGTATGGTGGTAAAAGTAGATAATATTGCTAAAGCAGAGCAGTTAGGATATACCATAAAATACCCTAAATCTATGGTAGCCTATAAATTTCCTGCCATAGAGAAAGTTACAAAGGTAGAAGATATTACTCTTCAAGTTGGAAGAACAGGAGTTATTACACCCGTAGCAGAACTTATACCCATAGATATAGATGGGGCAGTTGTAAAGAGGGCTACACTTCATAATTTTGATGAGATAGAGAAGAAGGGGTTAATGGTTGGAGATAGTGTTATCTTAATTCGTTCAGGTGATGTTATCCCAAAAATTACTAAAGTCTTAAAAGATAGAAGAGATGGAAGCCAAAAAGAGATAATAAGACCTATAAACTGCCCAATATGTAATAGTGAACTCTTAGATGAGGGTAAAATAATAAAGTGTCAAAATTTAGAGTGTTTAGCAAGAGTAGAGAACTCTATTATACACTTTGCTAAAAAGGGGTGTATGGGGATTGATGGAGTTGGCTCAAATATAGTAAAAGTTCTAATAAAAGAGAAAAAGATTAAAAATATTTTAGATTTATATAGCTTAAGGGTAGAAGATTTAAAAGATTTAGATGGATTTGGAGAGAAAAAAGCAGAGAATATAGTAAAAGCTATAAAGAATAGTAGGCATAAAGAGCTAAAATATCTAATTAATGGTCTAGGCATAGAGCATATTGGAGAGGTTGCCAGTAGAAAAATAGCCTTAGAGTTTGGATTAGATTTAGTAGATGTCTCCTATAATGAGCTTATAGCAATAGATAGAATAGGCGAAGAGATGGCTAACTCATTTTTAGAGTTTATGAGAGTAAATAGAGATTTAGTATTAAAACTTTTTAATATAATTGAACCAACCATAGAGAAAAAAGAGCAGATAGAGGAGAATATATTTAAAGGAAAAAGAGTTGTCTTAACAGGGACTATGTCACTATCTCGAAATAGGATTAAGAGTATTTTAGAAGAGCTTGGAGCAGAAGTTAGTAGTTCAGTTAGTAAAAAGACAGACTATCTGATATATGGGAAAAATGCAGGTAGTAAATATAAAAAGGCTTTAGAGTTAGGAGTTGAGCTTATAAATGAAGAGAAGTTAAGAGAGGACAATATCTTATGAAAATAGCAATTATAGGAGCAGGAAAGTGGGGACAGGCACTCTATCACGCCTATAGTCAAAAAAATGAGGTTGTTATCACTTCACGACATAAAAAAGATATAGAGAATTTTGTATCTTTAGATAGAGCATTAGAGCATAAATATATTATAGTCGCACTTCCTGCACAGATAATTAGAGAGTGGCTTAAGCAAAATTTTATTGATAGAGGACAGAGTATATTAGTTGCATCTAAAGGGATAGAGACCTCTACAGGAGCATTTTTAAATGAGATTTATAGTAGTTTTATATCAACAGATAGATTAGCTTATATATCAGGACCATCTTTTGCAAAAGAGGTAAAGGAGTCACTCCCAACAGCACTTAAGATTAGCTCTACCAATTTAGATTTAGCAAAGATATATGCAGATACTCTACCAGATTATATAAGAGGATATATAGATAGTGATGTTATTGGTGCAGAGGTTGCAGGAGCATATAAGAATGTTATTGCAATTGCAAGTGGAGTTTGTGATGGATTAAATCTTGGCAATAATGCTAGAGCATCACTTATTGCTAGAGGATTGGTTGAGATGAGTAGATTTGGTAAAAATTTTGGTGCAAAAATTGATACATTTCTCTCACTTGGTGGTGCAGGTGACCTATTTTTAACTGCCAGTTCTACCCTATCAAGAAACTATAGAGTTGGTTTAGGTTTGGCTAAGGGAAAATCTATTGAGGAGATTTTAGATGAACTTGGAGAGGTAGCTGAAGGTATCCCTACAACTAAAGCACTATTTAAAATTGCTAAGAAGAGAGATATATACCTCCCAATAGCAAATGAGGTTTATAAGATGTTAGAGGGGAAAGAGCCAAAAGAGTCTGTATCTGATCTATTAAATAGGTAGATTTATTACTCAAAATAGTAGTGTAGAGATAGCATTAAATCTCCTCTATTACTAATCCTTTTTAATTTACTTGTATCCATATATTTATATCCTAAATCTATATCAATAGAGTTATTTAAGACATAATTTATTCCTAAGTTACCTCCGAATAGATAACCTCTATCATCAAATGAGCCTTTTGTATGTTGCATTGCTCCTAGTGAGAAACCAATATATGGTTTAAAAGGGTACTCTTCAAATAGTTTAGTTAAAATTCCTTTATCAACTTGAATAATGAGACTATGAAAGGTATTATTTGAGTTATTTGAATAATTATAGTTAATTGCAGTCCTCCATTCTGAGTTTTGCTTACCATAAGTAAAACCGATAGTAGGAGCATCTATATTATCATAAGTACTATATCCACCTTGTACTCCAACAAAGCTGTATATATTATCTATTCCATCACTATATGCATTTAGTACTCCTGTAAATAGAGTCAATATTAATATATTTTTTATATGATTTTTCATCATTTCTCCTTTATACTTTATAATAGAGAATAGTCTCTTTTTATAGTAGATAAAATTGTTTTATCTAGTACATAGACAAATGCATAGTTATAGTAGCTATTTTTTAAAATATCTTTAGCATCATCTATGTTTTCATACCAATTTGGTCTATCAACTCCATCAACTTTTGTTTTTGGAGGAGTCAATACAATAGTTTTAACCCAAGCACCATTATACCTTACATATTCTCTAGCTTTATATATATCTTTTAAATTATCTGTAAAAATTGCAACTTTATCACTCTTGCTAGGTCTGCTCACATTTAAAAATCCATCAATAAATACAGGTACAAAATGCTTTGTATATTTTACTCTATCTAAATTATATGGCAAATGGTGTTTATCACAAAACTCAACTACTCTTTGAAGATAGTCAACATGAAAAGGTGTTATCTCTTTAGATTGATATATATATTCATTAATCTTAAAGGTTGTTCTAAAGAGTGTATCTGTAACAATTTCACAACTAGCTTCTTTATTTAGAGTTAAAATATCAGGCTTTATCATCTTTAAGATTTTCTTATTTTTACCTATAAATATCTTAGTATCAGAGTTTAAAATCTTCTCAAACATCTTTTTCCAATCATCTGGAAGTATTGTAAGAGTGTTTTTTTGAGTAACTACCATCTTCATAAAAGATAACTCATGCTCATTAAATAGATAGAGACTGGCATCTCTATTTATTAAAACATAACGAATTAGTCTAAAACTAGCATTTTGAATATCATCAACCTCTATCCATGCTACCTCTTTATCTGTAATCTCTATAGATTTATCTGAATAGATAATAGCATAAGCACCTCTCTCTAGGGCTTTTTCTATCTCCTCTTTAGAGTTTGAGATAAATAAATCACCAATATCTACCTTTGATGGATATATTGTTGCAGAGTTAATGGTAGTAATAGTAGGATTAGTTATCATTTTACCTTTTGTTAAATTTAGTAAATCTTTAATTTTCATATAATTTCTTAACTTATTGGAGTACCATTAACTTTTGGTTTTTCTGGAATAATTAAAGAGAGTCCACTACTATCTTTTGCTGCAAGTAGCATACCTTCACTTTTTAGTCCCATAAGTTTAGCTGGTTTAAGATTTGCTACTACACAAACCTGCTTATTTAGTATATCATCTACACTATACCACTCTTTAATACCTGCTACAATTTGTCTTGGTCTATCTTCTCCAATATCAACTTGTAAAAGAAGAAGTTTTTTACTTTTTTTAACCTCTTTAGCCTCTACTACTGTACCAATCTTCAGAGAGGTTTCAAAAAATTTATCTATACCAATAAGTGTAAGAGTTTTAGGCTCTTTTTTTATCTCCTTTTTCTCCTCTTGAGGTTTTTTCTCTTCTAGTAGCTCTTTCTCTATTCTAGGAAATAGTGGCTCTCTCTTTTTTGTTTTAAAAGGGGCTAGTATCTTATCTTCTCGGATAATATGATTAAAGCTCTTTGGATTTATCTCAAATCCTAAAGCATTAGCAATTATATTTGTACTCTTTGGCATAACTGCATGAAGCATTATAGATACTTTAGCTAATATGGTAGCAATCAATCCATTAAGAGCCATAGTCTCATCTCTTTTACCCTCTTTTATCATACTCCAAGGTTGATACTTATCAATAGCTCTATTTGCAATAGTAAGAGGTCTCCATAGCTCTTCTAGATATTTATGAAGTTGTAACTCAAATAGTAGAGGTTCTAATTTAGAGATGGAACTATTTACCTCATCTAGCTCTTTTCTATAGAACTCTTTAACTAAATTGGACTCTACTAACCCATCAAAATATTTTCCACTCATTCCAATAAGTCTATTTAATAGATTTCCAAGGTCATTACCAAGGTCAGAGTTAATTCTATCTATTAATGCTCTTTGAGAGAAGTCTCCATCTCCACCAAATGGTACTTCTCTTAACATAAAATATCTAAAGTTCTCTAATCCATAAGCGTCTGCAACCTCTTTAGGGTTTACAACATTACCTTTAGATTTACTCATCTTCTCACCATTTCTTGTCCACCAGCCATGAGCTCCAATATGTTTAGGAAGAGGTAACCCTAGACTCATTAAGAATGATGGCCAATAGACTGCATGAAATCTTAGAATATCTTTACCAATTAGATGAACTCTTGCTGGCCAAAACTCCATATTAGCCTCATCTGTTCCATAACCTAATGCTGTTACATAGTTCATTAGTGCATCGAGCCACACATATATAACATGTTTTGGGTCATTAAACTCTTTAGGAAGTTTTACACCCCAATCAAAGCTTGTTCTTGTAATAGATAAGTCATTTAATCCACCCTCTACAAATCTAATAACCTCATTTCTTTTACTTTTAGGTAAGATACATTGTGGATTATCTCTATACCACTCTAGTAGCTTATCTTGATATTTTGATAGTCTAAAAAAGTAGCTCTCCTCTTCAACAATAGAGGTTAATTTACCACAATCAGGGCAAAACTCACCATCTACAAGTTGAGTCTCTGGAAAGAATGCTTCACAAGAGATACAGTAGTGTCCTTTATATTTATCTTTATATATATCACCATTTTGATACATTACGCTAAAGGCTTTTTGCACTCCTATCTTATGCTCTTTATCTGTAGTTCGTATAAATTTATCATAGGATATATCAAACTCGTCCCATAGATTTTTAAATTTAGCAGATATTTCATCAGCATACTCTTGTGTAGCTTTACCTCTATTTTTAGCAGCCTCTTCAATTTTTTGACCATGTTCATCAGTGCCTGTTAAAAAGAAGGTATCTTGATTAATTAGTCTTGCATATCTTGCAAGAGTATCAGCAATAATAGTTGTATATGCGTGTCCTATATGAGCGACATCATTTACATAGTAGATTGGGGTTGTAATATATGATTTGTGACAAGACATTATCGAATGTTCCTTAAACAGATGAGTTTATATTTTATTTTAATGTCTATAACAATTAAATGTTATAGAAAATTTAGAAATTATAGTATAAAGTCACTTAATAGAATGCTTTTTTCATATATTGCTCTATCTCTTTAAATGTAAATCTGTTATTAGTAAACTTCTCAAATGCTATTATACCTTGATAGAGTAGCATATCACTTCCATCTTTTGTTGGTATATTGTGCTGTTTTGCAAACTTTAAAAATGGAGTCTCTTTTCCATAGATAACATCAATAAAAGCTTTAGCACTGCTAATAAGAGTCTCTAATATATTAATAGGGCAGGGGAGTGACTCATCTTTCAGTCCTGCTGATGTCATATTAACAATAAGGTTATAATCATCTTCTAGCTTAAAACTCTCAAAAGTGTATGTTTTAAAATTAGGATACTGCTCTAATCTCTTAGCACTTCTATTTAAGATAGTAACCTCATAACCTGCATCTTTTAATATAATAGATGTAGCTTTAGCTGTACCACCTGCACCTAAAAATAGAACTCTCTTTGAGCCTTTAAACTCCTCTATAGCTTTTAAAAAGCCTAAAGCATCACTATTATATCCATAGAGTTTATCTCCTCTTCTTACAATAGTATTAACAGCTCTAACTCTCTTTGCAAACTCATCAAGCTCATCACAAATCTCAAAGGCTATCTCTTTATGTGGAACTGTAATATTTGCTCCAGTTATATCTAGCTCAAAAAATTTATCTCTAAGCTTAGAGCCATCTTCTAATCTATATCTTGTATAACAACCACTATAATTTAAACCTTTAAATGCTAGATTGTGCATAAGTGGAGATTTGGAGTGGTTTACAGGGTTACCAAAGATTGTAAATAGTTTTTTTTTCATTTAAGAATTCCTTATTTTTATTTTTTTTAAAGCTTGGAGAGTTACCAAAACTAGCACAAAACAGATGTAACTTTGATACTCCACTCCATGAACAATTGAGTTGAGAAATATTTGTTAGCCCTTTAAGCTTTTCATTAATTTAATTGTAGCTATATCTATCTCTTCTCCTCTATCTTCTAAATGTTTTATAATCATTTCAAATCTATCTTTGTTCAAATGTTGCCCAAATTTAAATTTGGCTCTTATATCTTTTATTTTAAGTTTAAATATTCCTGTTGCATTGATAACTTTTTGATAAGCTTCATCTGATAAAGCTTTATATTTTCCTTCTGGTTGAAGTTTTCCCATAAGTTTTGAAAGTGCTATAACTTTTTCATCATAATTTTCAACAAACTCAATTTTTCCATCAATTATAACAGATTTAAAAAATTGTGTTGCTGGACAAGCAAGATTATCTTTTGAACTAAAATATGACTGTATCATAGAGTATGCTTCAACAACTGAAAAAGAAGCATATGGATTTCCTTTTAAAATATCTATCTTTTTACCTTTCAAGCTTCCATGAAAGTATAAAATATTTTCAACTCTAACAAAATTTATAGCTAAACTATATGGTTGATTATTATGACAAAGAGCAAGAGTTCCATATTCTGCATTGTCTAATATTTGGTTCATTGTCTCTTTATCTGTTATTTCAAATATTTGTTTCAATGTTTATTTTCTCCTTGGGCTAACTATTGATTCAAGGAACACTATAACACAAACACCCTAAATATTACAAAATAACAGACACATAAAATGTCTGTTATTTTACAAGAAACATTACAATTTAAAATATTTTTAATATATTTAAACATTTAATATTAAAATACTTAAATAATAAATGTTTCTTTTTTGTCTCCTTCCCATATATAATATAGCAATCACTATCATTATTATTTCATATCGAGTAATCTTTGAAATAGTATATCTTCCAAATTTCTACTCGAATCTGCTACTAACAAAACATAAACTTTTGTATTATCAATTTTATATATTATTCTCCATCTTTTATAGATAATTTCTCTATATTTTAAGATACCGATTTGTTGCAGCTCAGGTACAATTCGTTTTCTCCCTGGAAAATAATATAAATTCTCGCACTCTTTTTTTATTTGAAAAAAAATTTTTTTTGCCACATCTTGACTCTCAATTTTAATATATTCAATAATTTGTTCTAAATCAAATTTAGCATTTTTTGTCCATATTACTTCAAACTTTTTCATTCAACTTATCCAAACAATCTCTGTTCTAAATTATTGAACATCTCTTCTTGTTTTATGATATTACCTTTTTCAATATTATTTTCACTTTGAACGATTAACTTTAATAAGTTTAAAGAGTTTTTTAAATTTTCATAACTTCTAATATCTTGAACAATTGCTTTTGCTTCGCCATTTTGTGTTATAATTATTGCTCTTTGATTTTCATTTACACTATTTATTACATCAGCCGTTTTTGCTTTTAAGTAACTGATTGGTTTTATATCTTGACTTAAATACATTGAATCTACCTTTTAAATAAGATTCTGTATTGTATCAAATTTAGATTTAATTTAGTATTAAACGGAGATTTAACTTTGATGATATTGGTTGACTCTGGCGAATAAATGCCCTCTTGGGCATTTATTCACTCCTATGATTTGTTATCCATTTTTCATATAGTTGCTCTAAATTCTATTTGTTCATTTAAATATAAAGGTTTTATAACTTTTCTAATACCATGTCCAGCATTTGGTTCTTTTAATATATCAATTAGTTGATATTTAGATAAAAGTTCTAAGTCTTTATTTAAACTTGATGGTGATTTTTTAAGCTCATCAAGTATCACACTATAATATATTTTAGTTTTATTTTTAAGATATTGTATTAGTTTAGTTCTTTGTGGCTTTAGAATATTTAATAAATCATCCGTTTCCATCCAAATTGTATGTTTGGGAGTCACTTTTTCGCCCTTATCAATCTGTGTGGCTGTTTGCAATGCAGAATCAAAAAAATCCTCTATTGTTCCATTTTGAATATTTACCATGTTACAAACTCCTTTATGTCGTTTTTAAATCTTTGAACTAACTCTTGATAACTTATAAAATCATCAAGTTCTGAAATTTCGCCAAAATAGTGTTTATGATGAAAATTATGACTATTATCATACCCCATCACTCTTCCATTATCATTTGAAAATAGATTTTTGTTAATGTAAACCATATTGTATTTTACTACTTTGTTTTTATATTCCCATGCCTCAAACTTTATAATTCCTCCACCTTTGTCATAAGGAACTATAAACTGTTCATCAATTACTTTAATATAATTTTTCTTTTTTGACTTAGCCATATATCAATTGTATCAGATTTATTCTTAATTGTAAAGCTGTTTCTTGAATAAATACCCCAAAAACTACAAAATAACAGACACATAAACTGTCTGTTATTTTACAAGAAACATTACAATTGAAATATTTTTAATATATTTAAACACTTTATATCAAATCAAACCCCATATCTTCAGTTGGCTTTTCTCTATTGCTCATATCAAATTTTGGTTTCTCTTCTTTTATAATAACTTTTTCCTCTTGATAGATATTATGTTTAGCACCTTTTTTATCTAAAAACTCTAGCATCTTTTTCTGTCCTAATTTTTTAGCATAATCTTTTGCACTCATTCCAGAGTTATCTAGTAAGTTAATATCTGCATTATGTCTTAAGAGAAGTTCTATCATTGGTATATTATTAAAACAAGAGGCTAGTAGTATAGGGGTAATTCCACTCTTACGAGATGTCTTATTTATATCTAATCCTTTATTAATACATAGTTCAACTATATCTTCTCTTTTAAATTTAATAGCTACATCAATAGCACTCAATCCATCTTCATCAATTTGCTTAATATCTACACCATAATCTAGTAAAATCTCTATAGCCTCAATAGATACACCGTTTCTTATTGCATAAAATAGAATAGATGTCTCATCATAATCTTCTAAATCATATTCACTTCCTAAAATAATTGGTTGAGTTAAATCTATCCCTTGTTTACAGAGAGCTTTAATTTTTACAAGATTATCTCTTTGCATTGCTTCTAGTAGTTCTTCCATTGAAAATTACCTTTTTACTATATTTATAGCATAAAAAAGAGTTATTTTCTCTTATTTATCTAACTAAAATTCTAAAACAGTATATACAGGACTTTTTATGCTATCTTTTCCATTTAAAAAACATAATTCAGCAATAAAACAACACTCTACACAGTTAGCTCTAGTTCTATTAATAAGGTTACAAGCAGCTTTTGCTGTGCCACCTGTTGCTATTAAATCATCAATAAGAAGAACTCTTGCCCCATCTATATTATTAAAAGCGTCTATATGTACTTCAACCTCATCAAATCCATATTCTAAAGAGTACTTTTCTGATACGGTTGTATATGGGAGTTTTCCTTTTTTTCTAATAGGAACAAAACCAATATTTAATCTATCTGCTAAGATAGAGCCAAATATAAATCCTCTTGCATCAATTCCTGCTACAAAATCAAGATTATAATCTCTATATCTATCTTCAAGATGGTTCATAAGAGTATTTAGTGCTTTTCTATTATTTAATAGAGTTGTAATATCTTTAAAAATAATACCTTTTTTTGGAAAATCTGGAACTTCTCGAATGCTATTAATAATCATTTTTTTATCTTTTTCACTTAATTGTGACATAATTTTTCCTTTTTTATAATTATAGTATTTATTTACTTTTAAAAAAACTAAAATATAAAATTAATTCAACTTTATTTTATAATAAATATTAACGCTTAATATGATATAGTAAAATAAAATTTATAAGATATAGGAAAAGGTTATGAGAATAGAACAGGCTGAATATATAGATAGTAGTTGGAGTATAACAAAAAAGAGTATATTTGGTAATAGTGATATTGTTTTTATCTTTGGTTCAAGAGAGGCTATTGAAGATGATGAGATATATAAAAAATTAAAAAAATTATATCCAAGTGCTGATATTGTGGGTTGTTCATCAGGAGGGAATATTATTGGAGATAGTATTTCTGAAGCTAAAATAGTAGCTACGGCTATAGATTTTTGTAAGGGAAGTGTAAGAGTAGCTATAAAAGATTTTAGTCTTGTAGATAATCAAATAGAGGTTAGTAAAAAATTGGTCTCTCTTCTTCCTAAAGAGAGATTAAAGCATATTTTTTTATTATCAGATGGCTTGAATATGAATGGTTCAGCATTGGTAAAGGGGGCAAATGAAGCAGTTAATAATAATATAACAATTACAGGTGGGTTAGCTGGAGATGATTTAAGGTTTGAAAAGAGTGTAGTTAGAGTAAATTCAATTGCTAAATCAAATAGAGTTGTAGCAGTTGGATTTTATGGGGATAGTTTAACTATTGAGAGTGGATGTTACTCTGGTTGGAAGGAGTTTGGAATATTAAGAAAGATTACAAAATCTATTGATAATATTGTGTATGAGATTGATAATAAATCTGCATTAGAGTTATATAAAAAATATTTAGGAGAGTATGCTAAATCTATTCTTGAGAGTGCGTTAAATTTTCCAATTAGTATAAAAGTACCTAACTCTAATAACTCTATAATTCGTTCAGTTATAGGAGTTGATGAGAAGAGTAGTACCTTAATTTTTGCAGGAGATGTCCCAGAGGGTTATCATGGACGACTTATGAAGGGTAGTATAGATAATTTAATTGATGGTGCAATGGTTGCATCAAATCAGATAAAAAAAATAAATCATCATACTGCTTTAGCTATAGTTGTAAGTTGTATAGGTAGAAGAGTTGTTTTAAAACAGTTAATAGAGGAGGAGTTAGAGGTCATATCAGATAATTTAGGTGTTAGTGTAGAGTTAGCAGGTTTTTACTCTTATGGTGAAATAGCTCCATTTTCGGATAATTTGCTCTCGTGTAATTTGCATAATCAAACTATGACTATTACAGTTATATATGAGGATTGATAATGAATAGACTATTAAGGAGGCAGATAAAACACGCTTTTGGTAAAAATTTTGATATTAATACTCTTGAGCTAAATATGAGAGATTTTATTAATCGTGTGGACGAGGCTTATGAGGCTTTTCATAGTGAAAAGAGATTTTTAGAACATACCATTAAGATTAACTCTGATGAGTTAACAGAAGCCTATGAGACAATTGAAGAGTATAATCTATCTTTAAAAGATGAAATAGGAGAAAAGAAGCTTATTTTTCAACAATATACAGAGGCTATTGATGCTAGTTATTTAGTATCCAAAACAGATACAGAGGGTATTATTACCTATGCTAATGATGAGTTTATTAAAATATCTGGCTACTCCAGAGAGGAAATTATTGGAAAATCTCATAATATTATTAGACATCCAGATGTTTCAAATGAGTTATTTAAGGAGTTGTGGGAGACTATAAAGGCTAAAGAGATATGGAAGGGGGAGTTTAAAAATAGAGCAAAAGATGGTAGGACATATTATGTATATGCTACTATATTTCCTCTTGTTGATATTAAGGGTAATATTATTGAGTATATTGCAATTAGGAATAATATTACAAATAGAGTAGAGATAGAAAACAGGCTAAAAAGAGAAGAGAAGTATAGTAAGATGATATTTAATAATCAAGAAAATATTGTCTTTACTACGACTAAAGAGTTAGGTGTTATTGAGGTTAATCAAAAGTTTTTAGATATATTTGGATTTTCATCTATAGAGTTTTTTAAAGCAGAACATAAGTACATATCTGAACTTTTTATAGAAAAGGAGGGATATTTAAAACAGATATCAGCAGATGAACATTGGAGTGAATTAGTTTTTAAAGAACCTCAAAAAACACATAAAGTGATTATAAAAGATAAGTTTGAGTTTGAGAGAATATACTCTGTTCATATTAAAGCTATTGAGTTTGAGGATGAAAATCTTTTGATTGTAAACTTTACAGATATTACAGAATTAGAACATGCTAGAGAGATGGCAATAGCTTCAGAGAGGGCAAAATCAGAGTTTATGGCAAATATGAGTCATGAAATTAGAACTCCTATGAATGGGATTATTGGATTTACAGATTTACTCTTTAAGAGTAACCTAGACCCAAAACAGAGACAATTTACAGAGTATATTAAAAACTCTACCAATTTATTATTAGATATTGTAAATGATATATTAGATTTTTCTAAAATAGAGAGTGGACATTTAGAGTTAGATTTAATTCCAACTAATCCATTTATAGATTTAAGAAGTGCTATGAGTATTTTCAAATCTATTGCAACAAAAAAAAATATCTCATTTATAGTAAATGTAGATGCCTCTATTAGTGAATGTCTAATTATGGATAGACTTCGTGTAGTTCAGATACTTACTAATTTAGTAAACAATGCTATTAAATTTACATCAGATGGTGGAACTGTTGATATGTCAGTTAAATTGGTTTCTTCAGATGAGCAGAGAGAAAAAATTCTCTTTCTAGTCAATGATACAGGAATTGGTATTCCAAAAAATAGATTAGATAGTATTTTTAAATCTTTTATTCAAGCAGATAGTAGTACAACTAGAAACTTTGGAGGAACAGGTTTAGGACTTACTATTAGTGCTTCACTATGTAAGCTTATGGGAAGTGAACTTCAAGTTAAAAGTAAAGAGGGGGAGGGGAGTAGTTTCTTTTTTGAGCTTGATGTAGAGAAGTGTAATTCAACTCCAACTCTAGCTAGTCAAGTAAATTCTGCACCCATATATCTGTTAGACTATGATGGGGAGATATATAATCATGTATTAACTCATCTTAAACATTTCAGACTTGAAGTTATAACAGGCTCTTTTGAAGATTTATTATGTGGAGACTATAAAGATAGTATAATTATTACATTTAACTATCGTCAATATAAGCCAATTTACAATATATCATCTAAAGTAATATTAATAGATGATAGCAAAGAGGCATTTATGTTAGCAAGGCAAGAGGATATTTTATATCATATTGGATTTTATGATGAAGCACCATCCATTTTATATAATGCAATATTAAACTTTACTATATCAGAGGATAAAAATATTACTCTGCCAATATCTCATAGGAGTATGGAAGAGGGTAATTTAAAAGTCTTAATTGTAGAAGATTATGAGATGAACCGTATATTAATTGAGGAGATGTTTAATAGTTTTGGTATAGAGCCAGATTTTGCACTTAATGGTGTAGAGGCTATAGAGAAAATTGAAGAGAATAATATGTATACTATTATATTTATGGATATAAATATGCCTGTTATGAATGGAATTGAGGCTACCAAGATTTTAAGAGAAAGAGGAGTAGATACTCCAATTATAGCTTTAACAGCAAATGCTCTAGAGGGTGATAAGGAGTTATATCTATCTGAAGGAATGGATAACTATCTTAGTAAACCAATAGATATTAAAGAGTTAGAGGCTATTTTAAATAAATATCAATATATGGAAAAAGATATTAAAGAGAAAATGGTGAAGAGAGATATGATAAACGCTAAAAAATTTAAAAAAGATGAGGTTTTGCTTAATGATGATATATTTGTAGAGTCTCTTTTAAATGCTAAGAAGAGTATGAATTTTAGTACACCAATTATTATAAAACTATTTAACTCATTTATTGAAAATTCAATACGAAATTTGCAAAATTTAATTCCAGCTGTTGATATTAGAGATGAACAGGTTATATATCAGAGTTCTCATGCTCTAAGAGGGATAGCATTAGCATTGAAGTTTTATAAGATTGGAGAGTTATGTAATGAGATAGAGTATGGAATTAAAGAGAATAAAAATATTGATTATAATAGATTAGTTAATGAATTAGAGAGATATATTATATATATAAAAAAACATAAAAATAGTATTATTATAAAACTAGAAAAGAGAGTTTAAGAGTTATTTAGGTTTTCAAGTTTATATATAAAATCTATACCATTTAGTGTTAATAGTGTATTAAAATTCATCTGAATTTTAGATAGACTCTTACTATCTCTTTTTAATTTCATTAATTTTAGTAGAGTAGCAAGATGTTCTCCATTTCCTTTTGATATATCTTCCATAATTGTATCTCTATTATTTTTTAAAAAACTTATAGATTTATAATATCTAGCTCTATCTTTTGTTGGTGTTTCTCTTTTTTCACCACTTATTGCTTGAGATGTACCTTCTAGTGTAGCTATTGATATAACATCTACTGTAGCTTGAGAACTTGCTTCTATACTAGATATTCCTAGTGAGTCTCTTCTATAACTTCTACTATATCCACCACTATTTCTATATACATTATCATGTACATGTATAACTCTAGGTTTTATTTTATCAGCTAAAATAAAATTAGATAAGATGGCTAATAGTATAAATATCTTTCTCATTTTCTTCCCCTTTTAAAGTTGTTTTGCTACTAAGCTAATAGCCATATCTAACTCATCTCTACTTTTATATATAAAAGAGTATTTTTTATTTTTATCAATTAAAATAAATAGTCCATATCCTGTTATCTCAACCTTTCCTTTTGCCTCTAACTCTATCCATTCTAAGCTCATTTCTGTTGTCTCATCTCTATATCCTGTTTTTACTAAAACAGCAGGATAGAGTTTTTTAATATCTTTTAGATTAAACTCTTTATCTTCAATTAGTAATTTTTTCATCAAGACCCTCCAAGGATACTTCATCCATAATTTGTGATTTGGATGAGGAGGAATTGAATAAATCTGTTATAGTTTAATCGTTGTAATTTAGTAAGCACATCTATCTCCTCTATGTATTGTTTTTATCTAATTAAAATTAAAATCCTATTTCATCAATTTTTCCTTTGTAGCATCTACTCTTAACTTTTCCTCCTTTTTTAAGAAGCTCTCTTAAATTACTACTTCCACTTCCAATATATATCCATAATTCAGTAATTAATCCCTTTTGACAGACTAAGTTTACATGCTCTCCTGCACCTTTTCCAAATGCTTTGTCAAAAACCTCTCTTACATCTTTTTGTTTTACAATTCTACCCATATTTTTTATAAAAAATTCTCTAACTTTTGAGTTGTTTATCTGTTTTAAGAGCTCTATTGCATCTTTATAGTACTCATTGGCATTAGTTCCATAACAAGTTCCATGTTTTATCCACTCATGACGATGTAGATTTGAGCTATATCCACTCATATACTTCTTTAACTCATCTCTTATCTCTTTAGATAAATCTAGTTTAGGTAGTCTATTCCATTGCTTGTTTTTATCCATACCAATCTCTTTTTTACTCACATTACAGTATAGATTGTTTCTAGGTTGTGGCCATAGTCCATGAAGTACAAAAGCAGTTGTTGCAAAATCTCCATGTTTCATAGCTCTACACTCTTTTTTATATTGGTGGTTTTGACAAAAAGCATTTTGCCAAGAGATAGCAAGTAAATTCTGTTTAGCTTTTTTATTAACACTTTTTTTATCTTTTGATTTTTTATCTGAAAAACAGTTCTCATCTACCCATCTTTGGGTAATCTTTTCACCTTTAATTATAGTTAATATCTGTCCCTTTCTATGCTCTATAACTCTATACTTTTGACCTTTTTTTAGTCTAACATTATTACTATTTTTTGTATGTTTCATATTATTATAGGCAAAACATGACTCTTTTGCCTCTTGATATACTATTTCCTTAGACATTGCCATAAGTGGTAAGAGAAGCATAATTAATGGTAAGATTATCTTTTTCATTTTTTATCCTTTTTTAGTTGTAATTCTATTTAAAATTCCTTAAAAAGCCCCTCTAAGTACCTTTTTAGTATAATCCCAAAATTAAAAATAAGGGTACTTTTCATGCCAAAACGCACTGATATAAAAACTATTTTACTTATTGGTTCTGGTCCAATTGTGATTGGTCAGGCCTGTGAATTTGACTATTCTGGAACACAAGCAGCTAAAACGCTTAAAGAGTTAGGATATAGAGTAGTTCTTATCAATTCAAATCCTGCTACTATTATGACAGACCCTGAATTTGCCGATAGAACATATATTGAGCCTATTACTCCAAAAGTTATCTCTAAGATTATAGAACAAGAGAGTGTTGATGCAATTTTACCAACAATGGGTGGACAGACTGCACTAAATGTAGCTATGGAGATGTATGAGAGTGGAATGCTTAAAGGGGTAGAGTTTTTAGGAGCTAATCCAGAGGCGATTAAAAAAGGTGAAGATAGACAGGCTTTTAAAGAGGCTATGATAAAGATTGGTATGGATTTACCTATATCAGAGTATGCCTATAGTATGGAAGAGGCTATGGAGATAGCTAAAAAGATAGGTTTCCCTCTTATTATTAGAGCCTCTTATACTCTAGCTGGAGGTGGAAGTGGAGTTGCTTATAATATTGATGAGTATAAAAAGATAGTTCAAGGTGGATTAGATGCCTCTCCAATATCAGAGATTTTAATTGAGGAGTCTTTACTCGGTTGGAAAGAGTATGAGATGGAGGTTATTAGAGATAGAGATGATAACTGTATTATTGTATGCTCTATTGAAAATCTTGACCCTATGGGAGTACATACAGGAGATAGTATAACTATTGCTCCAGCTTTGACTCTTACAGATAAAGAGTATCAATATATGAGAGATGCCTCTTTTAAAATACTAAGAGAGGTTGGTGTAGATACAGGTGGGAGTAATGTACAGTTCTCTATAAATCCAGATACAGGTAGAATGATAGTTATTGAGATGAACCCAAGAGTTAGTAGAAGTTCTGCACTTGCATCTAAAGCGACGGGTTATCCTATTGCTAAAGTGGCTACTCTATTAGCTATTGGATTTACGCTAGATGAGATTACAAATGATATTACAGGTACTCCTGCTAGTTTTGAGCCTGTAATTGACTATATTGTTACAAAAATTCCTAGATTTACATTTGAGAAGTTCCCCATGGCAGACTCAACTCTTACCACATCTATGAAATCAGTTGGTGAGGTTATGAGTATTGGTAGAACATTTAAAGAGTCTTTTCAAAAGGCTCTTATCTCATTAGAGACAGGACTAATAGGTTTTGATAGAGTTGATTGTGATAATGATAGACTACTACATGAAATTCGTCGTCCAAACGCAGATAGAATTTTATATATATTTGAAGCTTTAAGGAGAGGGAAGAGCGTAGATGAGATTTTTGAACTCTCTAAGATAGATAGATGGTATCTATATCAGTTTGAAGAGTTAATTCAGAGTGAAAATAGTATAGATATTAATTTATTAAAAGATGAATATAGATTAAGAAAGATTAAATCAGAAGGCTTTTCTGATGCAATGATTGCTCAAACTATTAATAGAGTAGATGGATTAAATTTAAGTGAAAATGATATATATATAGCAAGAGAGAAGTTAGGTATCTCATTAGAGTATAATGAGGTTGATACATGTTCTGCAGAGTTTAAAGCTTTAACTCCATATCTATACTCAACTACAAATATTACAAAACTACCTATAGATAAAAAGAGAACTCCATCTAAAGAGAAAAAGGTTTTAGTAATTGGAGGTGGACCAAATAGAATAGGGCAGGGTATAGAGTTTGACTACTGCTGTGTTCATGCCTCATTTGCATTAGCAGATATGGGTATTAAATCTATTATGTATAACTGTAATCCTGAGACTGTATCAACAGATTATGATACATCAGATATATTATATTTCGAGCCTATAGATTTTGAGCATGTTAGAACTGTTATAGAGATTGAAAATCCTGATGGTGTAATAGTCCACTTTGGAGGACAGACACCTCTAAAACTAGCTAAAGGGTTAACTGCTATTGGAGCAAATATAGCTGGAACAAGTGCAAAAGTTATTGACCTTGCAGAGGATAGAGAGCTATTTTCATCATTTATTGAGAAGATAGGACTAAAACAGCCTGAGAATGGGACAGTATTTACAAAGGAAGATGCCATAGTTGTAGCAAACCGTATAGGTTATCCCGTACTTGTTCGTCCAAGTTTTGTTTTAGGTGGTAGAGGAATGAAGACAGTCTTTTCAGATAGTGAGTTAAAAGAGTATATGGATGAGGCTGTATCTGTATCTAATGATGCACCTGTATTAATAGATAAGTTTTTAAATAATGCAATAGAGCTTGATGTTGATGCTATATCTGATGGAGAAGATGTATATATTGGTGGTATTATGCAACATATAGAGGAGGCTGGTATCCACTCTGGTGACTCAGCATGTTCACTACCTACAATATCTATATCAGATAGACTTATTAATAGAATAAAAGAGCAGACAGCAAATATAGCTCTGGGGCTTGGAGTTGTTGGACTATTAAATATTCAATATGCAATTTTTAGAGATGAGGTATATCTTATAGAAGTAAATCCAAGAGCATCAAGAACAGTTCCATTTGTAAGTAAAGCAACAGGAGTACCATTAGCAAAGGTAGCTACAAGAGTTATGTTACAAGGTAATCTAAAAGAGGCTCTAAGGTTTTATGATAATTTTAGTATGATAAATTTTGATAAAAAGATATTAGAACCAAATCTAAAAGGGCATATAGCAGTTAAAGAGGCAGTATTTCCTTTTAATAAGTTAACAGGGTCAGACCTTCTCTTAGGGCCAGAGATGAAGAGTACAGGTGAAGTTATGGGGATTAGTGATAATTTTGGTATGAGTTTTGCAAAGAGTCAATTTGCTTCTAAAAATAATATCCCTCTTAGTGGTAAGATTTTTATCTCTTTGGCTGATATGGATAAAAAGTTTGTAGGTGAAATTGGTAGAGATTTTATAGATTTAGGATTTGAGATTGTAGCTACTATTGGTACACATAGAGCTTTAGAGATGGCTAATGTTCCATCTACAAAGGTATTAAAGATATCTGAGGGGCGACCAAATATAGATGATATGATTAAAAATAGAGAGATTGTATTAGCTATTAATACAAGTGAAGACCAGGGTAGTAAGATTGATGGAATAACCATTAGACAGTCTGTATTGAGAGAGAATATTGCATACTCTACAACTATTGCAGGTGCAAAAGCTACAATTTTAGCTATTAGAGAGCTAAAAAGATTAAATGGTAAGTTAGAACCTAAAGCTCTACAGGATTATCTAAATTGAAAAAGTGGTCTATAAAATCTATATTAAAAGAGGCAGTTATAACTCTCTTAATGATATTTATAATAACTATTGGATTAAACTATATTAGAAAACCAAATGTCGATAGCAGACTACCCGATATTAAACTAACATCAATAGATAACCAAGAGGTATCTCTTGTTAAAAAAGAGCCTCTAGTTTTGCACTTTTGGGCTACTTGGTGTCCAACTTGTAAATTTGAAGCTTCTAATATACAAGATTTAAAAGATAGTGGCATTAGAGTAGTAACCGTAGCTGTAAACTCTGGTTCATCTAAATCAATAGAGAAGTTTATAAAAGAGAGAGGATATGACTATATAGTTATAAATGATTACAGTGGAGAGTTGGCAGAAAGATTTAATGTTACAGCTTTTCCAACAACATTTATCTATAATAGTAATGGTCATTTAGAGTTTAGTGAGGTTGGATATAGTACAACAGTTGGGCTTAAAGCAAGAGTAAAGTTAATAGAGTAATAATCTATTAGAGCTTTAAAAAGTTATCTAACATTTCATGTCCATATTCACTCATAATAGATTCAGGATGAAACTGTACTCCATATATAGGTTTATTCATAATTTCAAGTGACATAATCTCATTATCATCTTTACTATAAGATGTAACCATAATATTATCTGGAAGATTATCTCTATTTACAGTTAAAGAGTGGTATCTTGTAGCTCTAAATTCTTGTGGTATATCTTTAAATATTACGCTATCTTTTTTAACTTCTACTTGTGATGTTTTTCCATGCATCATATTTTTAGCTCTAATTACCTCTCCACCGAAAGCTTGTGCTATACTTTGATGTCCTAAGCAAATACCAAATATAGGTGTAGTATCTGCAAATTTTTTTATAACATCTAGTGTAACTCCTGCCTCATTTGGTGTAGCAGGACCTGGTGATATAATAATCTTTTGGGGATTTAACTTCTTAATCTCTTCTATATTTAACTCATCATTTCTAATAACCTTAAGATTAGCTCCAAGCTCTAAGCAGTATTGAACTACATTATATGTAAAACTATCATAGTTATCTATCATTAAAATCATTTTTATCCTTTAAATCAACACTCCAAAAAAAATCTATCCAATCTTCTGTCTGATTGATATACCAAGTTGGTGTAATTTTAGCAGTTTTTTTATAAAATATAGAGGCACTATAGAAAATAATATTGGGATATTTCTTTTTCAATAGCTTTAATATAGCATATAGTGTATCTCCACTATCAACTATATCATCAACTATTAGGACTCTTTTAGAATTTTTCAGATTTGGTAGATTAAAAATCTCTATTTTATTTAATTTATCTCTATTGTTGTATCCTATTGTATTTATACTATAGATTGCTCTGATATTGTAATATTCACTTAATATATGGGCAATGGATAGTCCTCCTCTTGCTATTAAAAGGATTGTATCAAATGGTTTATCAATAATTTTAATAAGTCTATTTAAATCTCTTATAAATTCACTATATGGGTAGTATCTTTTTTTCATTATAATCTCTCTTTAAAATCTTTATATCCAAATTTTTTAACTATATCTATAGAGCCATCTATTCTTTTAATGGCAATAGATGGGAGTTTTATCCCATTAAATGTTGTAGCTTTAACCATAGTATAGTGCATTTGGTCACAAAATATAACCTTATCTCCAATCTTTAAAGGATTATCAAAACTATAATCTCCCATAATATCTCCTGCTAGGCATGTATTCCCTGCAAGTCTATATGTATATTTTTTAACTTTAGGTTTAGCACTACCTTTTACATCAGCTCTATATGGCATAATTATAGTATCTAACATATGGGCTTCAGCAGAGGTATCTAAAATAGCTATATCAATGCCATTATGTACTATATCAAGTATAGTAGATACAAGTGTTCCTGTATGCCAACCTACAGCTTCACCTAACTCTAAATATACCTCTAGGTGTGGATATCTATTCTTAAATCCATTTAATATCTCTATTAGTCCATCTATATCATATCCATCTTTTGTAATATGGTGTCCACCTCCAAAATTTACCCATTTTAAGTTATGAAAATATCTACTGAACTTCTCTTCAAAAATCTCTAAAACTCTACTAAGTGCTAAAGAGTCCTGTTCACATAGTGCATGAAAATGTAATCCTTCTAATCTATCTACTATTGAGTCATCAAAATTTTTTAGAGTTGTTCCCAATCTTGAATATAATCCACAAGGGTTATATATCTCTACAGGCGACTCAGAATACTCTGGATTTACTCTTAATCCTAAAGATATATTTTGATTTATCTCTTTAGCTAGATTGGCAAATTTTCTAAATTGATTTGGTGAGTTAAAGACTAAATGGTTAGATATTTTAGCTATCTCTTTAATATCAGACTCTTTAAAAGCTGGACTATATGTATGTGTCTCTTTTTTAAACTCCTCATTAGATAGTATTGCTTCATGTAGTCCACTAGCACAACATCCATCAAGATATTTTGATACTAAATCAAAACTTTGCCATAGAGCAAAACCTTTTAGTGCTAGAAGTATCTTTACTTCACTCCTCTTCTTCACATAAGATAGTATCTTGAGATTTCTCTCTAATAACTCCTCTTCAAGTAACCAATATGGGGTTTCCAATCTTTTCTCCTATAAAAATTTTTAAAATTATATCTATTTTGTTAGAATTAAATAGTTATAATTTGATTTAATTTAAAAATTAAGGAGATATAATGTTAAAAAAAGTGTTTTTAGCACTATTATTAATATTTACAGCAATAAATGCAGAGCCATTTAGTAAAAAAGCTTCAATAGAACCTGTTTTAGTTCAAAAAGGGGCTAAAAAGATGTGGTGTACCATTTGTGGAATGAACCTAAAGATGTTTTATAAAACTTCATATATAGCAGGAGATAAACAATATTGTTCTATTAGATGTTTAGTAGCAGATATGAAAAATAGTAAAATAGATTTAGATAGTGTAAAGGTAATTGATGCAAAAACTCAAAAGCCTATTTTAGCAAAAGATGCTTATTTTGTAATTGGTTCAGATATTAAAGGGACTATGAGTAGAGTTAGTAAGTTAGCCTTCAAGAGTAAAAATGAAGCAGAAAATTTTATAAAAGAGCATGGTGGAAAATTAGCTTCATTTAAAGAAGCTCTGAAGGAGGCACAAAAATCACTAGATAGAGATAGCTCTATGGTTAAAGCAAAAAAAGAGAAGATGTTATACCCTATGGGTAAAAAAATATTTTCTAAGAAGTGTAAAGATACTTTAGATTTAGATAAATTTAATGCAGTAAATGAGTTAAAAGTAGCAATAAGAGATAATAATATATGTAAAAATATAAATGAGAAACAACTTCATGCAGTAGCTATATATCTATGGGATAATAAAAAAAATAGAAATAGTAATTTTGATATAAATATTTCAAAAAAAGATAAATGCCCTGTATGTGGTATGTTTGTATATAAGTATCCAAAGTGGATAACTCAAATAGTATATAGAGATAAAAATAGATTATCTTTTGATGGTGTAAAAGATATGATGAAATTCTATTTTAATAGGACAAAATATGGAAAATATGAAGCTTTAACTAAAAATAATATCTCTCAAATATTAGTAAGAGACTATTATACTCAAAAAGTTATAGATGGTAAAAGTGCATATTTTGTAGTTGGTTCAGATATAAAAGGACCTATGGGAGATGAGTTAATTCCATTTAAAGATGAGAGTAGTGCTAAAACTTTTCTAAAAGACCATAATGGCAAAAAAATAATTAAATTTAGTGAAATATCTACAGAAGATTTAAACTAGAGTAGCTAATGTAAGAGCAAAGAGAGTATTAACTCCACTTATATTTAGTACTCTCTTAGCCTCTTTTAGAGTTATACCTGTTGTTATAATATCATCTACTAAGATAATATTTATATCTTCTCTGCCTTTATAGATAAACTCTCTAGGATTTTCTAATCTAAACTCTAGAGATTTACCAGAGTAGTTTACTCTATTTTGAGCAATTAGACTATTATGAAGAACTTTTACCCCTTTATATCTCATCTGATGAGTTAAAAGGGCTACATGACTATATCCACTCTTAACACTCTCATCAACTCCTACTATATATATTGGTATATTGCTATTTTTTATAAACTCTCTAATGAATGGCTTAAAGGTTATCTTAGATAACTCTCCATATACTCTAAATCCTAATGGAGTATGTTTTGTTAAAAGAAAATCCTCTATATTATAGTATTTATAGAAACTATAAACTCCCAATCCATCAATATTTCTTTTTGAGATAGAGGGTTTTAAAAGCTCATTTTTACATCTTTTACAGAAAATAGAGAAAGATAGTTTATGACAACTTAGACATCTCAACTATATAATATCTCTTATAACAATAGCATAATGAAGAACTATAAAATTTAATATAAAAATTCCCATTGAAGAGGCTCTTGATATTATCATCTCTAATTTTGTTCTCTCTTTATTATTTGTTTTAAATGCAATAATAGTATGAATGGTAGTAATTATTGCCATAATAGCTACTAAGATTAATTTATGACGCAGGGCATCTATTGCTTTATTATGTATAGAGATGTCAAATAGTATATAGATTAAACCGTTATTTATAATCATCAGAGTACCAGTAATTAGTAGAGTAGCTAAAGAACCTATTTCAAAATATCCAAATATTGGTCCAATTCTTGGATATACAGCTTTTTGGTCATCTTTATCTCTAAGTGAAATACCTAAGATGAACATAAAAACAGAACCACCTATCCATGATACTGCAGCAATTAAGTGTATATGTAGTTCCCAACTCAAATATATCCTTTTATTTAGATTTTATCTATTTTATCCAAAAAAATATATATTTTAGATTGAGATATATCAAGCTTTATTAAACTCTTTAATTATATTAATTACCTCATCTACACTATTAATTAGTGAGATGAGGTTTAAATCATCTTTATTAATAGTCT
>JALWDJ010000070.1 GCA_027014605.1 Campylobacteraceae bacterium | reverse complement strand
GCAAAATATGATGATGGTTTTTATGAAAAAGGTGTAACTCCAAATTATACCAAAGAGAGTGATGGTATTTTAGATAGAACTACAGGGCTTGTTTGGCAAGATGACAGCAATACAAATGGTACTAAGAAAACTTGGAGTGAAGCAAAAAATTATTGTGATGGTTTAACAGGCTCTTGGCGACTTCCTACTAGAATAGAGTTATCAGGATTGGTTCGTTATGATAAATATAATGCCTCTATTGATGATATTTTTGCTCATACTACAGCAGATTATTATTGGACTCAAAGCATTAGTAAAAGAGATGAAAAGAGTGTTTGGGCTGTTAGTTTCTCAGAAGGTGTTGAAAGTACAGTAGCTAAAATAAGTAAATATACGGTTCGATGTGTCAAAGAAAAAGTCCTTGTTGCCAATGCAGGAGCAGACCAAATTGTAAAAGAGAAAGAAAAAGTTAATCTTGTGGGGAGTTATAGCCCTAACAAAGATAATATATCTCATTACAAATGGAGTGAAAATGGAAAAAAATTAGGAGATGGAGAAAAACTCTCTTTAGATACTTTAAGAGGTGGAGTTCATACTATTACCTTGACTGTTACAGATAAAAATAACAACACAGACAGTGACACAATGAGTGTTACTATTATCTCTAATCATAATGTAACAAAAAAGACAGGGCAAAATATCTCTTATGCTAAGTTTGACGATGGATATTATGAAAAAGGTATTGCTCTAAATTATAGTAAAAAAGAGGATAATATTTTAGACCGAACAACAGGGTTATTATGGCAAGATAGTGATGAGACCAATAGTAGCAAAAAAACATGGCAAGAGGCAAAAGAGTATTGTGCTACTTTAGAAAATGGAAATTGGCGATTGCCAACACGAAAAGAGTTATCAGGCTTGGTTCGTTATGATAATTATAATCCAAGTAGCGATAAAATATTTGCTCATACAGCTTCTGATTATTATTGGTCACTAGATACAAATAAAAGAGATGCTACCAAAGCATGGCTTGTAAGTTTTTCAGAGGGTGTTGAGAGTGCAATATCTAAAGATAGCTCTTATTATACTAGATGTGTACAGAGTAATTTTGTTCCAATAGCCAATGCAGGAGAAGATATTTTTGTAGAAAAGGGGCAACCTGTTCATTTATCTGCTTCTAATAGTCCTAGAAAAAATTTGATAGATAGCTATCTTTGGGAAAATAGAGAAAGTGAGATTGGATATGAAGAGAATATAACACTTGATAATCTTTTAAGTGGACGGCAAAATATATTTTTAACTATAACAAATAAGGAGGGTAATACAGATACAGATGATTTATGGGTTACCATTGTTGCTAATGGTAAGATTGTGAAAAAGACGGGTCAAACAGAGAGTTATGCTGATTATGATGATGGTTATTACCAAAAAGGACGCTCTTTGAACTACAGTGACCATGGTAACACTGTTACAGATAATACTACTGGTTTAGAGTGGAAAGATGATGATACAACAGATAGTGTTAAAATGACATGGGAAAAAGCAAATGAGTACTGTAGTCAAGGAAACAATGTATGGCGACTACCAACAAGAAGAGAGCTTTCAAGTTTGGTAAACTATAGTAAGTATAATCCATCTATAAATGATAGCTTTAACAATACAGCCTCTGACTACTACTGGACTATAGACACAAGCCTAAGAGATAGAAGTAAAGCTTGGGCTATAAGCTTTGCAGAGGGTGTAGAGACTGCTGTTTCTAAAAGTAGTTCTTACTTTGTGCGTTGTCTAAATGCAAACTAGAGGTGTTGGGCAATATGCCCAACTGATATAAAATTAAATTTAACAAAAGGATTGAAAATGAAAAAAATTGGATTATTAATGATGGGTTTGATGTTGTTAGCACAAGCAGATTTTAGTAGAACAGAGAGTGGTACAGTTATAGACAGTCAAACTAAGTTAGAATGGCAAGATGATTATAGTGATAATGGGGGAATTAAAATTGCTTGGTGGGGAGAGGCACTTACTTATTGTCATGACCTTAATTTAGATGGGACAGGATGGAGATTACCTAATATTAATGAACTCAAATCACTAATAGTTGAGACACAGTTTGCACCTTCTATTGATAGCAAATTTATTAACACTAATACTAACACTAGTGTAAATTATGCTTATTGGTCTTCTACTAAAACTAGAAAGGATAATAATAAAGTATGGGGAGTGGATTTTAGTAGTGGTGTAGTTTATCAAGTAGCGTATGAATTTTATAATGGTAGAAGACAACAGAATGTACGCTGTGTTAGGGATTATAAATAGAGCCAAATAGCAATAGAAAGAAAGAAAAGGGTCTGGTGATAATAACTCACCTCCTGCCCTCTATCAAAAACACAAACAATCAGTAATCAACGCTTTACCTCACACCCCTGCCGTTCAATCTCCACTTTTAACCTCCAAAACTATAAATCCCTTAACTCCTCTATCTCTTCAACACTAAGTCCTGTCGTTTTAGAAATAAACTCTATATCCATATTTGCTAATAAAAGATTTTTAGCAATTTCTTTTTTAGTCTCTTCTATTCCTTTAAGCCTAGCTGTATATAAAAGAGAATTTTTATACATCCTATTCTCCTCTTTTCTCTTATAGATAGCTCTTGCTTTCTCATCTAGTTTCATAATGTCTAGCGTCTCTTTAGCCTCACTTAGTCCTTTTGCCTTAAAATCGTTTTTTATCTCCTCATTTTTTAGAAAATATATCCACTCATCAA
>JALWDJ010000069.1 GCA_027014605.1 Campylobacteraceae bacterium | reverse complement strand
GGATTTATGATGATGCAGGTTCAGCTTGGGGACATAGAAAATTTGCTTTAGCTAATGGTTTAAATGATAATAGTGGAGAGATAGGAGCTGAAGGATTAATAGGCTTTGGTATTAAAACAGGAGATGAATATGGTTACTATCCAGGGTGGAAAAGTACTATTGTTGTTATGAATGCATTTGACCCAAGTAGTAGTTGGAACCATACAAATACCATAACTGTACCAATTTGTACAGATAATAATTCAGAAGAAGTTGATAATAATATTTCAAATAAAAAATTTATAGTAGATATATCAAAAGGTGTAGTAGTTGATATAGATACAAATTTAATGTGGCAAAATGCAGAATTAGTTCAAAAAACACCCAATGAAGCAACAGAACAGTGTGAAAATCTAAATTTTGCAGGATATAGTGATTGGAGATTACCAACACAAGCAGAATCAAAAGTCTTTCATTCAGGAATGAATGCTCAAGGCGATATACCAAAACAAGCCTTTTCAGGTTGTACAGCTGAAATTGTATCTGATGGATATGTTAGAACTAAAAAAGGTGCTGATACCTATGGAGGAACTCCAGGTGACCCTATAAACTTTAGTGGAGGGGCGAATGTTAGATGTGTAAGAGATAATTAGAGAATTATCTCTTAATAGAGAATTAGATTAATATCTAATTCTTCTCTAATAGAGTCATTAATTTCTTCTTATAATCATTCCAAGTTTGAACTATTCTATCAACTATTTTTCTATTTATACTTTTAATATTTTCTAAAGCTCTAGGTTCTCTATCTAATAGAGATACAACCTCTTTATGCTCATAATATGTGAGAATTTTTTCTAATTTCTTTTTCCCGACACCTCTTGTAGATAAAAGTAGTTTCTCTAACTCCTCATTACTAATATCAATAATTTCAGATGATTCATCTCCACTAACTTCTGGTGCTTCACTTTTTTTAAGCATTGGAACTTTCATAGATTTTAAGTTTTTAAGTGCAAACTTATCTTGATAATTCCACTTTTCGCTTGGCCACTCTTCAAACTTTCTCTCTTTAACATTAAACATCTTATATTGTCTATCTAACTCATGAACATAGACCTCTTTCTCTCCATATATCTTTTTTCTAGTACCAAAGAAAGCTCCATCATAAGATGGTCTATATTCACCAAATGTTATATTTCTCATAGTTCTCAACATATCAGGAGATATTTTACCAAGTTCTTCCCAATTAAACATTGGGATATTTGGCTTCTTAAATCTACCTTTACTTAAACTCCACATTAAATATTGTCCAATCCAATCTCTAATATATGGAAATGCAGCAAAGGCAGTAGCACACTCTAAAATCCTAACCTTTCCATCCTTTCCATAAGCTATATCACATGCCCAATACTCTGCATTTGCGGCTTTGCTAGTTTTAACTGCTAAATCAAGTACAGATTTTGGAACATCCATATAATCCATACTTCCACCTTGCGAGGTATTTGTTAACCATTCACCCTTAGGTGCTCTTCTCCAGAATGCACATACAGGTTTATGCCCTATTAACATTACACGAATATCAGCCTCCATTGGAACAAAATCTTGAATATACATAGGGTGATACTTCTTCTCATCAAATAGAGCCTTTGCCTCTTCATAAGAGTCAACCTTATGAACAAAATATCCACCATAATTAGATGGTCCATAGGAGCGTTTAATTATCTTTGGATAATCTGTATTTTTTAAAAATTTATATCCATTTTCTCTATTATAATATATATATGTTTTTGGAACAGGAAGATTATATTTCCATGCAAATCTTGTTACATTCTCTTTTGATTTATTTGAAAATTGAGTATCAAGAGATGGTATAAATCTAACATTTGGTAACTCTCTTGCTATCTCTCTAAAAGTCTCATATGCAGTTGCAGGAATATTTCCAATAAGCACATCAATATTTTTTCTCTTAACCTCTTTGATAAATCTATCTTTATCATCACCCCAGTGATAAGTTACACTCTCTATCTTATTTGGCCAACCCTTAAAATTTGAGTAATCAAAAAATCTTAATACATAATCTAAATATAAAAATCCTAATTTTGGTAAATCTTTATCTTTTAATCCCATTTTATCTATCCTTTTATTATCTATTTTTTTATCTCTTCTGTTTCTGTTTCTGTTTTTCTATCTATCATATTAACTATTAGATCTATCTTTTTGTCATTAAAATCTAATCCCATCTTCTCTTGTTCAGGTGTTGCAAAAGCTGGTATTCCATTAACTTCTAAAACTACATATTCCTCTTTTTCTAAATCATATATAATATCAACCCCTGCTATATCTGTACCACAAACTTTTGATGCTCTCTTTGCTATATCTATAATCTCATCATTAGGCTCTCGTAAAAAAACAGAACCACCACTTGTTATATTTGTTCTCCAATCACTCTTTCCAGCTCTTCTACCATAACAACTAACAAACTCACCATCAACAATATCTACTCTAAAGTCTGTATTATCATATTTTACAAACTTCTCTACATAAAAATATCTTAAATCCATCTGATTTAAAAAGGGCATTAACATATCTAAATTGGCTTCACTTTCAATCTTAGTAAGTCCAACACCTCCCCACCCATCAGTTGGTTTATATACCATCTTATCCCACTTCTTAATAGTTTTTCTTAACTCTTCAGTATCATCTCTATGACATAATCTATAATCAGGTGTTAAGATACCATTCTGCCTCAACACAAAAGCAGTATGAAATTTGTCTTCTGTCAATGAAAAAGCTTCATAACTATTTATCATTGGGATAGCATAATTTAATGCTTTATATAGATAAACTTGATATTGCGTCTGCTCTCCAGCGTTATATGAAAAAAATAGGTCTAATTCATTTAATTTAATATTATTGTAAAAAATATTTTCATTTTTTGCAGTTGCATGTCTTAAATTGATATTATCTATTACATCAATCTCTCTCTCTTTTAATTTCTTTATTATTTTTTTACCAATGGCTTTACCACCACTATTACTATATAGCCACATTCCTATAGTTCTTTTTCTGCCCATCTTAGTTCCTACTTTAATTCTAAATGATAATATCAAATATATTTTTTCTAAAAGTTTACTTAATCCTGCTATTTTTTACGGTAAAATTATAGCTACTGTTTACATAAAAATAAATAAATTATAAATTTTTTTATAATTATTTATTTTTATAGTTTCATAAAATATATGATTTATTAGAATAACTAAGATATAATTCAGAAAAAATCAAGGTTTATAAAAATGAGAGATAATCTACCTATGTTTAATAATTTAAATGCACTCTTAGTTGAAGATAATCCAATCAATAGAAAAATGATGAAATATACACTTAATAATATTGGAATTAATTGTGATATTGCTCAAAATGGACAGATAGGCTTTGATATGAGAAAAAAAAATAGTTATGATGTAATATTTATGGATATACAGATGCCAATAATGAATGGTATAGAAGCTACAAAAGCAATAATAAAATATGAAAAGGATAATAACTTAAAACATATTCCAATTATTGCCGTAACTGCAAATGCAATGAATGGGAATAGAGAAAAATTTCTATCTGAGGGAATGGATGAATTTATACCAAAACCTATAGATTTAAATCTATTTTTTAATATCTTAAAGAAATTTTTTAGGGAAAAAAGAGTTTATAATAAAACTATTCTTATATATAAAAAAACAGTAATTGAAGCTAAGATTATTGGTGCTATGGTTAAAAAATTAGGATATAAAATTAATATTGCAACTAGTATAGATGAGTTTAAAAATTTATTACAAAATGATTATTATCATACTATCTTACTAGATAGAGTAGAACCTGATACTAAACATAAAGATATTAGTAAAATACTAAAAAATATAAATACTCCTACTCTCCTATTTATAGAAAAAGATACTAAAATAACTAATAATGATAGAAAAATATATTCAGATATAACATATGAAATAACATCTTTTACTGAAATAAAAAATAAGATATTAAATCTACAAAAGAGATTGCAATCTAATAAAAGTTCCATATAGTAGCAATTCTCTATTATGTGAGGAGGTTTTTTTAATATTTAACTCTGCTTCTAAAAGAAGATTAAATATCTTAAATAGGGTATTTAAATTTAATTTTCTAGCAATCTTAGCTCTTTGCTCTTCTAAATTTATTGGAAGTTTATAACCTATAATATCTTGTGAATTAAAGTTATCATATAACTTTATATGTATATGAAATAGATATATCTGATTAATAAAAATCTCCATAGCTCTAAGAATACTAAACTCATCAATTCCTAATCTATCTATTTTATTTAATATTTTATTAATTGGTTGTTTATAAAAAATTTGAATAATAAGATTATCTATACTAACCATAGAAGTTGAATATACAAATCTATCTATATCTTTAGTCGTTATCTTATCTTCTAAGATAGATAATTTTTTTAACTCATTCATTGATAAATCTAAATCACCATCTAATTGTAAAAGAAGATATTGTAGAGTATTATTATCAATATTTAAAGCTATTTTTTTAGCTCTTTTATTAAGCAACCCAATACTCTCTTTCATATTAGGTGCAAATAGTCTAACCCAAATAGCTCCTTTTTTAGATGAAAAAGAGCTTTGCATACTTTTTGCATCTTTAACCCTCCCTTGGAAATAAAAGATTAAATAGTTACTACTACTCTTAGATACTAACTCTATGAGAGTATCTAATTCTCTTTTAGGTATCTTCTTATCCCTTTTAATTATAAGTAAATTTATACCACCAAATAGTGATGTTTGAGATAAATATAATTTTGCATCATTAAAATTATACTCATCAAAATAATATTTTCTAAGAGTATCTGAAGCTTCAGTTTTATTTATATAATACTCAATATATAATGATATTAAATAACTATTCTCTCCATATAACATCACTGCCCTAGGCAAATTTTTCCTAATCAATTGTTCAAATTCTCTTCTATACATTCTAAAATTATAACAAAATTTAGCAGGAAAATTCTCTAAAAAGGGATTTTTTTAATAAATATATATAAAAAAATAAAATTAATCTTAAATAAAAGGTTTTATAATATTTGGTAAGCTATAATTTATCATTAAAAGAAACTAAGGGGCTAGATATGCAAAATTTATGGAAATATAGAAAATTAGAATTAATAACTTGGATTGTCTTTGGACTTTTAGTATCCACTTCATTATTTATACTATATAAGTCATATAACGATTACAATGAGCTAATAAACTCTATAAACTATATTAGAAATGGTTATGAATATAAGATAATGATGGGCGTATCTTCAATTATATTGATACTATCTTTATTTATTGTATATATAAAAAGAGATTACTTTTTCTTAAAAAGTAAAGATAATACAGAGGCATTAGAAAAGCTTTTAGAAGATATAAAACTATCTTCTGATGCAAACAAAATTAAACAGTTTAAATCCATACTAAAGAGAAAAAATCATACAGAAATATACCAACTTATAGCAAACATGATTAATGAACTTCAAGAGAGTAAAAAATTAGCAAATGAAGCAAATAGAACAAAAAGTCTATTTCTATCTAATATGTCACATGAGATTAGAACACCCCTAAATGGAATTGTTGGATTTACAAAACTTCTCAAATCAACAAAATTAGATACAGAACAGAGAAATTTTGTTGAAACTATTCGTAAAAGTTCAGAAGATTTAATTGGAATAGTTAATGATATATTAGATATTTCAAAATTAGAAAATGGTAAAATGGAAGTTGAAAAGAGCTATTTTAATATCTTTAGTGAATTTGAAAATATGATAGAGAGTTATTCTCAAGAGACTCTAAAAAAAAATATTAATTTTTCAATATGGATTGAACCTAAACTCTCCTCACAACTTTTTTTAGGCGATGCTAGTAAAATTAGACAGATTTTAAGAAATTTAATCTCAAATGCTATAAAATTTACACCTGAAAATGGAGATATTAGAGTATCAATTATAGAAACTAAGAGAAGAGATGATGTAACAGTAGTAAAATTTATTGTCAAAGATAGTGGAATTGGTATTAGTCAAGAGGATAAAGAGAGAGTATTTGATGCTTTTACTCAAGTTGATAATAGCAGCATTAGAAAGTATAATGGTACAGGTTTAGGTTTAACTATTGCTACAAGTCTAGTAAGACTCCTTGGAGGTAAACTAGAGTTAGAGAGTAAACTTGGATTTGGAACTACGCTCTCTTTTTCATTAGAACTAAAACAGCAGTTTATAACTAAAGAGATTAATTATGAAACAATGAAAATAGCTACATATGCACCTTTAGATGTTCAAAAAAAAGCATCTAATAGAGATTTAAAAAATTATTTAAAATCATTTAAAGATATTGAAATAATTGAATTTAATAGTTTTGTAGAGTGTCAAGATGCAAAATTACACTCATTTGATGGACTATATATACACTATAATAATATTGATAAAAAGGAGTTACAAAGAATTACAGCAAGACATAGTAGTGATAGTCAGATAGTTTTAATTACAAAATTAAATAATAGAGAGAATATCTTAGATATTGCACCAATCTTTTCTCAAATAGTATATGAACCTATCACTTTTTCTAAAATAGAAAAATCTATTGAGATAATATCTGCAAATAAAAATGATACGATAAAACAATCTCTAAATATGTTTCATGGGTTAAAAGCTTTAGTAGTTGAAGATAATCCTGTCAATTTAAAAATGATTGTAAAAACACTTGAAAAGTTAGGAATTAAATCTGATGAAGCAAAAGATGGTAGAGAAGCTCTTGAGATGTATATAAGAGATAGTAGATATGATATTATATTTATGGATATACAGATGCCAATAATGAATGGTGTTGATGCAACTAAAGCTATCTTAAAATACGAAAAACAGAAAAAGTTAACACATACTCCAATAGTAGCAGTTACTACAAATGCACTAAAGGGTGATAGAGAAAGATACCTAGAAATTGGAATGGATGAATATATTGCAAAACCTATAGATTTAAATAAATTTATAACTGTATTAAAACAGTTCTATACAACAAAACAAGGCTCTCAAAGTGAAGATAGAGATTTAAAAAAAGATATTCTACTCTATAAACAGACTCCAACAGAATCAAAAATCATTGGTTCAATATTAAATAAACTAGGATATAGTGTTGATATTGCTAAAAATATTGATGAATTTAAATCTATGATAGATAACAACAAATATAAATCACTTTTATTAGATAAATTAGATAATGAAATAAAACATACTAATATTTCAAATAAGATTAAAGATAGAGATATTCCATCTCTTCTATTTATAGATAAAAAAGATAAAATTATCCCTAATGATAACAACATATATACACATATTTTAGATAAGACATCTGACTTTATATCTATAAAAGACAAAGTTGATAGCATGATGAAATTTTAATTTCAATTTTATCTTTTATATTATATAATTAATTTAAGTTTAATATAAAGGATATACTATGACAATACTTATAAAAAAAATTTTATCAATATCCATAGTAGTTTCAATTTTTCTATTTAATGGTTGCACATCTAGATCATCAGAGTTAATAAGTGTATCAGATACTCACCCATACAATAAAAATTTTGGTATTGTTCCAGATAAAAAAGTAGATAATATATTAAAAGAGGAAGTATTAGTTGAAAAAGAGCCTGTAGAAGTAGAGATACCAAAATCTAATGACCCAGAGATATATGTAGGACTAAAATATGATCCAGAAGCAGTAACAGCTGATAAGTATGTTGAAGTTCCACCTGTTATTACATATAAATATCCATTTGACCCCAAATTTTATACTGCAAATGATTTAAGAAGAAGATAAGATAACTCCTATCTTCTATAATAACCTCTACGAACAGCTTGAGCTAATAAATGAACTGACATAATATAGTAATCTCTTGGATTATATCTAGCAATTGCATAAAAGTTTTTTGTACCCCACCATAACTCATCTCTATCATATTTACTAAGCTTTATCAAAGATACAGGTCCCCTATATCCATAAAAATCACTTGTAGGTCTCATTCCTAAAGATTTAAGATAACTCTGTGAATATTCTGTTTTATATCCTGTTGGAAGTGCATTAAATCTCTTTTTATTATATAAAACTCTCATGGCTACAGGAATATTAGGGTTCCATTTACCTTTTTTAACAAAGAAATTTGCAGTACTACCAATTGCATCAGCTGGGTCAAATAAGTTTTTTATCCCATCTCCATCAAAATCAACAGCATAAGTTCTAAATGAGTCTGGCATAAATTGTACTATACCAAAAGCTCCCCCATAAGAGCCTCTAATTTCAAGTGGATTTAATCCCTGCTCTCTTGTAAGCAGTAGATACTCCTCTAACTGTTTTTTAAAAAATTTCGAACGCTTTTTATACTCTAATGAGAGTGAAGTCAAAGCATCTAATAATCTATGTTTCCCTGTATCTCTACCAAAATTTGTCTCTACTCCAATTATACCAACAATATATTCAGGAGCTACATGATATATATATGCAGCTTTCTCAAGATAGTATCTATTGTCTCTCCAAAATTTAACTCCATTTGCTACTCTATCTGCAGTTACAAATTTTGGATATCTATCCCACGAACCAATAGAGTTAACTTTGCGTTTTTTATTTGGTTTACCATAAACATTATACTTTTTTAAGGATAAGGTATCTCTATTTACAGTAGAAAATAGACCATATAGATACTCCCTTTTAAATCTATATTTAGATACCATCTCCTCTATAAACTGTTTAAGCTCATAATTATTAGCATATGCTCCACCTAAATATGGACTATAAATACTATTAAAATTAAATCTCCTAGGTCTATTATTAATTGTCTGTCTAATTATAGGCTGTGATTCCCCCATCATAATCACAGGTGGTGTAGGAGTTTGAGAATGAATAGTTGTTGCACAATTAACAGGCTGTCTATTAACATATACTATACGCTCCTTTGGAAGAGAAACTACCCTATTCTCCCTTTTTATACAGCCACTACTAAATAGTACTATATAGATAAGAAAAAAAAATCTTATATAACTCATAATAAGCTCCTTTGATATTTTATCTATATTGTACCATTAAAATTTAAAATTTTATAAATAGTTATTTTTAAACTCTACATACCTTTTTGCAGAAGCATATAACTCTGCTATCTCATCATCTCGCAACGCCCTTACTACCTTAGCAGGACTTCCCATTATTAAACTTCTTGGTGGAAACTTCTTATTTTTAGTAACAAGACTACCTGCACCAACAATAGACTCTTTCCCAATTACAGCACCATCTAAAATAGTAGCTGACATTCCAATAAGACAAGCATCTTCAATAGTACAACCATGAAGCATTACTCTATGTCCAATAGTTACATCATTACCAATAATAGTTGGGTGTCCATCACTCATATCCTCTCTTTTATGATGAGTAATATGAACCATAGATAAATCTTGAATATTGGTTCTATCTCCTATTTTAATATAGTGAACATCACCTCTTATAACACAACCAAACCAAATTGCACTATCTTCTCCTATCTCCGTTCTTCCTATTACAGTAGCTCCCTTAGCAATCCAAGCGTTTTTCTTTAAAATAGGTGTCCAACCCTTATATGAAATTGTCATTTTAATCCTTTAACTGTTTTTTAGATAGTCTCTTTATATACTTTCTAGTCTTTTTCTGAGATTTATTATAGAGTTTTGTAATTTGATTTTCTAAGATTTCATGATTATTTATAATTTTATCTCCACTTTTGACTAGTTTATACTCACCTGTACTCTTTAATTTCCATCTTAATCTATTATCCTGAAGCTGTAATGAGAGTATATGTTTTATCTTATCTTTTAAACTATCTTCTACAATAGGTGTCATTATCTCTATTCTTCTTATTAAATTTCTAGGCATCAAATCAGCACTTGATATATAACATTCATTCTCATCATGTTTAAAATAGTAAATTCGTGGATGTTCAAGATATTTCCCTATAATTGAATATACAAATATATTTTCACTAATTCCACTAATAGCAGGTTTAAGCGTACAGATACCTCTAATAATAAGCTCTATCTTACAACCTTTTATAGAAGCAATATATAATGCTTTTATAATATCAGAATCAACTAACGAGTTAGCCTTTAAGATAATATGCCCCTCCTCTTTATATGATGCTTCATGTTCAATAAGAGATAGAAGTTTAGGTTTAATACCTATTGGAGCAATAATTAATCTTTTCATTGAGATATGATCTGCAAATCCTGTTATAAAGTGAAAAAATTTAGTAGCATCATAATTAAAATCACTCTTTGCAGTAAAATAACTTAAATCTGTATAAATTCTTGCTGTTGTTGGATTATAATTTCCTGTTCCTAAATGTAGATAGCCTTGAAGTTTATTTCCCTTTCTTTTTGTAATTTGAGCTATCTTTGCATGAACTTTAAGTCCAGCAATTCCATATATTACATGAGCTCCTGCGTCCTCTAATGCTTTTGCCCAATGTAGATTATTCTCTTCATCAAATCGTGCTTTAAGTTCAACTAAAACAGTTACCTGTTTACCATCTCTTGACGCTCGAATAAGAGCTTTTACAATAGGTGAATTTTTACCAACACGATAAAGAGTCATACGCATAGATAGAGTATTTGGGTCTTTAGAGGCATCATCAATAAATCTAACAACAGGGTCAAAACTCTCATAGGGGTGATATAGTAAAATATCTCTCTTTTCTATAACTTCAAACATATCACTATTATCATCAAGTGGTGGAAGAGTCTTTGGAGTATATGTTGGAAGTGTAAGATGAGCAAGAGACTCTTTTGATACAATAGACCAAAGTCTGCTTAAATTTAAAAGAATTTGATACTCATATATATCATCTGTATTGAGTTTTAAATGAGTTGTTAAAAGCTCTATTAAATCCTCATCAGCATCTATACCCATCTCTAATCTAACTAATGTTCCTCTATTTCTAGCTCTTATCCCCTCTTCAAGCATCTCCATAAAATCATCAGCCTCCTCCTCCTCAATAGCTATATCTGCATTTCTTGTAACTCTAAATGGGGTTGATGAGATTTTTTTTAACCCTAAAAACAACTCTGTACTAAAAAAATCAACGACAGATTCAATAGGGACAAAACAGTTATCAATACTTAAAAAACTTGGTAAAATCCTAGGTATTCGTATTAATCCATACCTAATATTCTCTTTTTTATCTTCAAACTTTAAAGCTAATGCAAAGCTAAGATTATTTAGATGTGGAAATGGATGAGTGGCATCAATTGCAATTGGCATAATAACAGGATAAATTTGTTCAAAAAAGTCATTTTTTATAATCTCTTGTTGAGTTTCAGATAACTTCTCATACCCTTTAATTGTAACTCCATACCCCTTTAACTCTTTCATAATATCTTTAAAGGTAGCTTCTAATATTTTCTGTTCTTTATGTAGAGTTGAGCGAATTGCCTCTAACTGCTCTGCTGGAGTCATCTTATCAATAGCTGTCTCTTGAATTCTGGCTTTAAATAGAGATTTTAATCCTGCAACTCGTATCATATAGAACTCATCTAAATTTGTTCCATATATTGCAATAAATTTAAGCCTCTCTAATGGAGGAAGAGAGGTATCTTGTGCTTGAGCTAAAACTCTACTGTTAAACTTTAGCCAAGAGAGTTCACGATTAAAATATAATTCTGGAGAGGTTAAATCTATGGACATTTCTACTACCTATTTTTTGGGCAGATTATATCATAAATTATAGATTTATCAGATATTACAATCTTCTCTATTTCTCTTTTTATTTAACTCATCTCTTAACTCTTGCTATCTAAACTCGTTACTTAACCTCTACTTTTTCAACTCTTCTAACAATTACTATATCTCCATGATATTGATATTGAGTAGCATCTAGAAAAATTATTCTAGACTAATAATAGTTATTATTAACACTATTTGGAACTAACCAATCATTCTTATCTGTCTCATATATATGATTTTCATTAAAATATCTAATTCTATCGGAAAAACCTTTTAAATATTAAAAATCATTATAGCATTTTTTAAAATAGTTTTGCTTAATTTGAATAATTAATTCAATATTTAATAAAAAAATAATTATTTTTTGAAAAACTATATTTTAGATAATATTTATCTAATTTAGATAAAATCACCGATTATAATAATAAAATAAAAACGATTGGAGCAATATTCATGAAGATGAACGGTGCAAGAATGGTTTGTGAAGCACTGATAGCTGAGGGAGTCAAAACTGTATTTGGTTACCCTGGTGGTGCTATCATGAATGTATATGATGAACTATACAAGCAGGACAAATTTGAACATATATTAAATAGGCATGAACAAGCATCTGTTCATGCTGCTGATGGATATGCTAGAGCAACAGGAAAGGTTGGTGTAGCAATGGTCACAAGTGGACCTGGATTTACAAATGCAGTAACAGGATTAGCTACAGCATATATGGACTCTATTCCTCTTGTTGTAATATCTGGACAAGTTCCACTATCTCTTATTGGAACTGATGGATTTCAAGAGATAGATGCAGTTGGTATCTCAAGACCATGTACAAAACATAACTATCTAGTAAAGGATATAAAAGAGTTACCACGAATATTAAAAGAGGCATTTCATATAGCAAAAACAGGAAGACCAGGGCCTGTTTTAATAGATATTCCAAAAGATATAACAGCTGAAATAGGAGAGTTTAAATATCCAGCTACTGTAAATATACCTAGTTATAAACCAACAACAAAAGGAAATAATAGACAGATAGACAAAGCTATTGATGCAATATTAAAATCTAAAAAACCTCTATTATATATTGGTGGTGGTGTTATACTATCAAATGCAAGTAACTTAGTGAAAAAATTGGCTAGAATTAGTGGAATACCTGCTGTTGAAACCCTAATGGCAAGAGGTGTTATGGGACATAACAATCCTCTACTTCAAGGTATGCTTGGAATGCATGGAAATTACTCATCAAATATGGCTATGAGTGAGACTGATTTAATTATTGCATTAGGTGCTAGATTTGACGATAGAGTTACAGGTAAACTTAATGAATTTGCAAAATATGCAGATATTATACATATTGATATTGACCCAGCTAATATTAGTAAACTTGTAAATGTTAACTATCCAATAGTTGGTGATATATCTACTGTTTTAGAAAAGATAATCGATAGAATTGAAAATAAAATAGATAGTAATAAATATAGTAAGTGGAGAGAAGTATTAAATCGATATAATGAAATTCATCCACTAACATATCAAGATAGTGATGATATACTAAAACCACAATGGATAGTAGAGAGAGTTGGTGAAATCTTAGGAGAGAAGGCAATTATCACTTCAGATGTAGGACAGCATCAGATGTGGACAGCACAATTCTATCCATTTGATAGACCTAGACAGTGGATAAATTCAGGGGGACTGGGAACTATGGGATATGGTTTTCCATCAGCACTTGGTGCAAAAAAAGGAGTACCAGAGAAGATAGTAGTAAACTTTACAGGAGATGGCTCTATCTTAATGAATGTTCAAGAGTTAGTAACTGCTTCTGAATATAATATACCTGTTATAAACATTATCTTAAACAATCACTTTTTGGGAATGGTAAGACAATGGCAATCTTTCTTCTACGAAAATAGATTTTCAGAAACAGACTTAAGCTATCAACCAAATTTTAAAGCTTTAGCAGAAGCTTGTGGTGGTATTGGATATGATGTTACAACTAAAGAGGAGTTTGATAATGCACTAGAAGATGCAATCAAAAAAAATAAAGTTGCCTTTATAAATGTAACTATTGATAGATTTGAAAATGTTCTTCCTATGGTTCCTGCTGGTGGAGCATTATATAATATGATATTATCAGAGAATAAGGAGAGTGAAAATGACTAATGTAAGAAGAGTTATATCAATCTTAGTCGAAAATGAGAGTTCTGTACTCTCTCGTGTATCTGGTCTATTTGCAGGAAGAGGGTATAATATTGAAACTCTCACAGTGGCCCCAATTCCAAATAGTAACCACTCAAGAATGACAATAGTAACAAAAGGTAACAAAAGAGTTATTGAACAGATTACAAAACAGCTACATAAATTAATACCTGTATATAAAGTTATAGAACATGATAAAATGGTTGAAAAAGAGATGGTTTTAGCAAAATTTCCGATTGATGAGAATTTAGCCGATATTCAAGCTCTATGTCAAGCATATAATGGTGGAATAGCTAATGTTGCAAGAGATATAATTATTGGAATGATAACAGATGAGCCTTGTAGAGTTAAACACTTTTTAGAAGCAACAGAGAGATATAATCCAATAGAAATTGTTCGTAGTGGAGTTGTAGCAATAGAGAGATGAGAAGATATAAATTAACTCAAATAGTTAAAGAGATAGATATAGAGTATAGTGGAGATGATATAGATATATATGGACTCCATACTCTAAATAGTGCAACAGCAAACTATATAAGCTTTTTTAATGATAAGAGATATATAGATGAATTAGCAGATACTAAAGCAGGAGCTGTTTTAATAGAAGCAAAATATGCAAATCTTCTACCAAATAGTACTATAGCACTTATTACAGATGAGCCATACCTTAAATTGGCTCTAGCATCTAAACTCTTTGCTTATAAAATAACAACAAAGGGTTCTCACCCAAATATGGGAGATAGTTGTGATATTGATAAGAGAGTTAGATTTGGTAAAAATGTAAAATTAGGTAGCAATGTTATTATTATGGCAGGTACATATATTGGAGATGAAGTAGAGATTGGTTCAAACACTATTATATATCCAAATGTAACTATATATCATCAATCCAAAATAGGGAATAATTGTATCTTACATGCAGGTTCCATTATAGGTTCTGATGGATACGGTTTTGCACATACCAAACATGGAGAACATATCAAGATATATCAGAATGGAAATACTATTATAGAAGATAATGTAGAGATTGGAGCAAATACAACCATAGATAGAGCAGTATTTGGCTCAACATATATTAGAAGAGGAACAAAGATAGATAATTTAGTTCAGATTGGACACAATTGTGATATTGGAGAAAATACGCTAATAGCTGGTCAAGCAGGTATTGCAGGTTCAACTTCAACAGGTAGAAATGTTGTAATGGGTGGACAGAGTGGAACAGTAGGACATATATATATTGGAGATTTTACTACCATTGCAGGAAAGAGTGGAGTTACAAAATCCCTAAAAGGTGGTAAAACTTATGCAGGATTTCCAGCAATTGAACATAAATTATGGTTAAAACTACAAGCAAAAATATCATCTTTAATTAAAAAAAAATAACTTAATATATTATTTGAGATAAATATTAAAAATATTTTAATATTTCATATTGATATAAAATATGCTAAAATTTAAACATAGAAAATAATAAGGAAACTAAATGAGATTATTACTGTCTATTACAATTTTAAGTGCAATACTATTTGCAGGTGGGGAGATTAGACCAGATAGAGTAGTTCAAAAACCAATACAACATGATAGATGTTATAAACCAAATATCAAAAAGTGTCCAGATTGTGTTGATGTAGCAGAGTTATGTCCATATAATGGAGAAGATTTACCTTTAGCAGAAACCTCAGTATGTGAAGGGCTTCTAAGAGAAAATCAAAATAATTAAAATATTTGACTATAACTAATTATCAGTTATAGTCAATCTGTATTCTACTTTTTTATATATCTCCTCTCTATTTTTCCATATATATCTATCTTTTTTTACATAGTTAAAATATAGATTACCAGAGTTTCGCCAAGCATCAAGTATAATCCCATCTCTAAAATCTCCAAAAGATACAACAACTCCATTATGTTCAAAATAATCCCCAATATCTGCTCCTACAAAATAGAATTTAAGAGTTCTATATCTCTTTTTTAGAAAAAATAGAAGCATATCTTCAGCCCACTGATAACATAATCCTCTATCTCTTAAACCGATATTTACTAGCGTATTATGCCATAGTGGGGGTGAAACAACTCTATATTTTTTTGCTAACTCCAAAGCATAATAGATACTGCTCTTAGCTAAATCTTTTGCTTCTTTTTTATCTACTCTATTATCTAAATGACTTAACATAATAGAGAGTTTTTTTATATTCTCATCTATTTTAATTTTACTATAATGCTCTATTGGAAGTAGGCTACAACCTGCTAATAAAAAAGTAAATATAAAATATCTAATAAAATTCATAATTAGTTACATATAGCTCTGGGAGTATATAACTATAAATTAATATCATTATAATAATAGAAAAGATAATATAGCTTTTTATATATCCTTTTCCTATCATCATACCACCAACTAATCCTGCGATTAATCCGCCAATATGTGCAGATAAATCAACAGATTCAAAAATAACACCTATAATTAAATTTAATAGTAAAATTACTCCAAACTCTTTTATAAATGCTTTAAATTGAGCCTCCATTCTTTTTCTATGGACTATAACTATCCCTGCCATTGCCCCAAATATACCAAATATAGCTCCACTAGCCCCAATAGCTACACCTACAGGATGAGTATATATTGAGATTAATCCTCCAATTAATCCCGATATAAAATAGATAGTAATATATGAAAAATTATCAAACCATCTCTCTACAACTCTACCAACAAACCATAGAGATAACATATTCATAAATATATGCTCAAATCCTCCATGTAAAAACATTGCCGTAACCAATCGCCATGACTCACCACTTAAAACAATAGATGGTCCATATATAGCACCATACTTAAGTAAATCTTCACTATTAATTATCCCTAAAAATGGGATTAAAAATATAATAATATTTAAAACTATCAATCCATAAGTAATAGGGTACTCTTTAAATCTCTCTATAATCTATCCTTTTTTATCTAATCATAGCATAGTATTAATTATAAATTTTAAATATAACATCTCCACTATTAACTAAGCCCAATTTAATATTGGTAATACTCTTATCACCAATAACTATGGGAGTTACTATATCTTTCCTTTGTGATTTTAGATACTCTAAATCAACACTAATAATAGGAGTATTAACTGTTACTTTATCACCCTCTTGTCTTAAAACCTTAAAGCCTTCCCCTTTTAGATTAACTGTATCTAATCCAATATGAACCATAACCTCTAAATTATCTTTAGTAGTTATTAAAAAGGCATGGTGTGTAGGAAATAGTCTAGTTATAACCCCATCAATAGGTGCTACTATATCTCCATTAGATGGAATAATAGCTACTCCATCACCTGCTAATTTTTGAGAAAAAACCTCATCTTTTACATCTTCTAACTTAATAACCTCTCCTCCAACAGGAGCAACCACAACTATAGGTTTTTTTTTAAAAAATCCAAACATAATCTAATCCTTTAATCTATCTTCTAACCAATTTTCAATTTTAGCTATCTGTTCAAGAGTTTGTTTTGTACTTGTTCCACCCTCTGAATTTCTTGCATTCATAGAGGCTCGATTATCAAGAAGTTCTACAACTTTAGAACCAATCCTACTATCAATACTCTGTAACTCATTTAAAGATAACTCTGAAATATCAACTCCCCTACCCTCTGCAAAGTTTACGACATTTCCTGTAATATGATAAGCATCTCTAAAAGGAATACCCTCCTCTTTTACTAAGTAGTCTGCTAAATCAGTAGCAGTTAAATGTCCTATCATACATGCTTTTTCCATATTTTTACTATTGATTTTCATCTCTGAAATCATTTCATTTAAGACTCTTAATGAGAGTTTAGCAGTTTTTATAGAGTCAAATACCCCTTCCTTATCCTCCTGCATATCTTTATTATAGGCAAGTGGCAGACCTTTCATTACAGTTAATAGTGCAATTAAATTTCCATTAACTCTACCTGTTTTAGCTCTTAAAAGCTCTGGAATATCTGGATTTTTCTTTTGAGGCATAATAGATGAACCTGTTGCGTGTCTATCACTTAAAGTAATAAATCTAAACTCGCTAGATGACCATAAGATAATCTCTTCACTTAATCTGCTTATATGAACAAATAGAGTTGATATATTAAATAAAATCTCTAAAGCAAAATCTCTATCACTTACTGTATCAAAACAATTTAGAGTAGGTTCAATAAAACCTAACTCTTTAGCTGTAATAGCCCTATTTATTGGATGAGGTGTACCTGCTAGTGCTGCACAACCTATTGGTGAGTAGTTATTTCTCTCATAAGAGCTAATAAATCTCTCATAATCTCTCTTAAACATAGATACATAAGCCATTAAATGATACCCAAAGTTAATTGGTTGAGCATGTTGCAAGTGTGTCATACCAGGTAGTAGTATATCACTACTCTCTTTTGCAACCTTTAATAGAGTAGATATATTTTTCAGTAACAAAGAGGCGATTAATTTTGTATTTTTTTGAACATAGAGTCTAAAATCTAAAGCAACTTGGTCATTTCTACTTCTTGCAGTATGAAGTCTTTTTCCAGCACTACCAATCTTCTCTGTTAGTCTGCTCTCAATAGCCATGTGAATATCTTCATCATCTCCATCTAACTTAAAAACTCCATCTTCTATCTCTTGATATATCTCTAAAAGTCCCTCTTTAATCTTTATATAATCATCTTTTGAAATAATCTTCTGCTCTGCTAACATATAGGCATGAGCAATTGAGCCTTTAATATCCTCTTGATAGAGTATCTTATCAAATGGTAGAGAATTATTTAACTCTTGAAGAAGAGTAGAACTCTTTTGAGTAATTCTTGCTGATGCAATCTTTTTTAACACATTAAATCCTATTATAAAAAGTTGCATATTATAGCGTATTTAATCTTCTACTTTTTAATCTCTTTATGTACTACAGTAGTTAATCCTAACAGTTTCCACCCTTGAAATCCATCTCTATAATATAACATTTTATCTTTTGGATAGCCATGTGCAATCATTCCTTTTATAAAATGTCTTGATTGTTCACACCACATTCCATTACAAAATATTGCTAACTTTTTAGCTTTTGAAAAATCCCAATCACCATTAGGTTTTACCTTCATACCAAGAAGCTTAAATATCTTTTTAGCTTTCTCTCTTGAGGCAGTTTGAATTACAGGAAAAGGAATATTTATTGCAGATGGAATTGTCTCTATCTCAAACCAACTCTTAAGTCTAGCATCAACAACAACCCCCTTACCATTTGGTACTTCATTTTGCATAAAAGATAAAAGTTCTAACTCAGCAATATTCTTAACACCGTCTGCTATTTTTGTAGGTTGTATGCAAAATGGTGGACATGGTCTTGATGTTTTACTATAATCATCAGTTAGACGATTATTAGTATCTTGAATTCTCTCCACCTTTATCTTTTTTCCAGAATTAATAGTTGTAATATAAGGAATTTTTTCTGTTATTTTAACAACTAAATCTCTATCTTCTCTATTTTGTGCTAAAAGTGGAACTATAAAAATTGGAATTATTAGTAATTTTTTCATATTTTTCCTTTCTATTCTGGAACTCTAAGTCTTTGACCAATATATATTTTATCTGGTCTTCTTAGAATATCTGGATTTGCTTCATAAATCTTTTTATACATCATAACATTACCATATACTCTTTTTGCAATCTTTCCAAGTGTATCACCTTTTTTAACAATAATATACCTCATCTCTTTTTTTCTCTCTTTAGTCTCTTTTTTTATCTCTTTTGCATACTCTGTACTATTTTTATCTTCTATTATCCCTTTATCATTTTCAACAATATCTGAAATATCATTTGATAATTTACTTAAATCATCATTAGCTAATTTTTCTGAAGATACAACTTTTTTATTATATGTATCTACTACATTCTCACTTTTTGCTTTTTTATCATTATCTTTTTCTGAAATATCAGAGTTCTCTAATTTAGATACTAAAGAATCAACTTCACTTTTTTCTAAAGATTTTACAAGTTTATTATCTTTAATCTGCTCTTTACTCTTTACTACACTATTCTCTTTTGATTTTTCTATTTTAATCTGATTACTATTTTGTTGATTTATCTTTTTCATAACTATTTGAACAATTTTTGCAATATCTTCAGAACTCATTTTTGAATTTGTACTATTTTCAGCTATAGCATCTGTAACCTCTTTTTTAATATTATCTTCTCTATTTTTTTTAGTAGGTTCTGTAGCTTTTGATATCTTTGTAATTGTAATATTAGTATCATTATCTTTTTTAGTATCTAAATTTTTAGAAGAGTTTATACTATTCCACCCAAAATATCCTCCAACTAATATAAAAATTAAAAGTACTACTATAATTAATAATTTCTTACTACTATTATTACTATTTTTATGTCCCGAAATTTCAGCACCACGAGTCTCCTGTGCATAATAGTCATTATACTCATCTTGATTATACTCATCTTTATGTAACATAACTTCTCCTTTGTATTATTTTGGTTTTATTGTGGTCAATCCTAAAATTTCCCAATATTGCATCCCCCCTCTGTAATATAATATTTTTGATTTAGGATAACCTAAACGAATAAGATTTTTCATAGCTCTAACCCCTTGTTGACACCAAGGACCATTATCAAAAATAAGAATTGTTTGAGCCTCAGAAAAATCCCACTTATCTTTAACTTTCTCTGCACCAAAAAGTTCAAAAATTTGACTAATAAAAGGGTTATTATCCTTCATTGATAAAATTGAAAAAGGTACATTAATTGCTCCTGGAATTGTTCCTGCTTGATGCCATTTTGGCATTCTTGCATCTACCAAAAGTCCTGTATTATTATTAACATCTTTTGCTATAAAATCAATAACATCAAGTTCACCAATAGTTTTTATACCTTTAATAGGCTCATAAGGTTGAATAGTAAATGGGGGAGCAGGTCTTGAAGTCTTTGTATAAGAGTTTTTTAATTTATGCTTTGTATCTTGGATTCTCTCTATTCTAACAGACTCCCCATTAATATCGATATCGACATATGGAAGACCATCTTTAATATTTACTTCAACTCCATTTAATGAAGTTAAAATAAAAGATAGAGATAGTAGTTTACCTACGAGCGAAAATTTATGTGTCTGCATGACCACCCCTTTAATAATTAATCAATAAATAACCAATCTAGTTAAGTTCTATTTTAACTTAATTTATCTTAGTAATTTATGAAATCTTAACTATTTTTCGATTTATGATTAATATAAAAGAGGTCTAATTATCCTAAATTTTAATTATTTTTAATGACCACATCCACAAGAACCACTATGACAATGCTCACCACCAACTTGACCAGACTTAATCTCATCAGGTGTTGCTTCTCTTGCTGATAATACTGATACAGAGAACATTAAATCTTTTCCTGCTAAAGGGTGATTAAAATCAACAGTTACACTCTTATTATCAAATGATTTAACAGTTACCTGAACAGTCTCTCCATTTTCTCCTTGTCCATAAAGAGTTAATCCCTCCTTAAGCTCAATACCCTCAAACTGCTCAATTGGTAAAGTTTGAAGAGCTTCACTATTATACTCTCCATAGGCTTCACTAGCTTTAACTAAAATGTCACCACTCTCACCTTTATCCATCCCAACTAAAGCTTTTTCAAGACCTGGAATAATCTGACCTGTACCCATAATAAATTCTAAAGGTTGTCCGCCTTTATTACTATCTACAATTTGTGTTGTACCTGCTTCTTTCACTTCGTATTCAATACCTACAACACAATCTTTATTGCTAATTGTCATATAAACTCCTATTATTTAAAAATTTTCAATATAATAGCAGACCAAACTTTATTATCACTTACTAATACAGATTTCTTTTAGCTATTTTTGCAACTTTTGTATCGGGATAATTATCAATAATAAATTGAAAGAAATTTTTTGCCTGTTCTTTCTCTCCAATTTTTAATAGAGATATAGCTGTATGTAGATATAGAACTTTCATATAACTAGCACTATCATAAAGAGAAGCACTCTTTTTATAATATTTAACTGCATCATGATAATTCTTTGTATAATAAGCTATCTCTCCTAAATAGTAATTAGATGAAGCTCGTTTATAATTTTTAGCTATAGCTAATTTAAACTTCTCTTTAGCTAAACTATAACTGCGTTTAGCAAAAAGTTGAACACCCTCCCTATAGATAGATGAGATATCAGCAGAATTACCTTCACTTTGAGTTGTAGTAGTAAAGGAAACTGTATCTTGATTTACAGTTCTACTTCCTGCTAATGCTTCCTTTAGCTCTTCCCTTGTTACATAATTATTATTAATCTCATCAACCATCTTACCTATCTTAAGCAATAGAGAGTAAGTTTGATTATAATCATTACTATCACTATTATATATCTCTTGACCTTTTTCTAAGTGAACTATTTGATCTTTTAAAGAGAGTATCTCTTTATTTAATCCATCAATAATAGTAGTTAATCCATCAATACGGTTCTGTTGTTCAGAAACAATATTTTTAAGATTTTGAATAGCTCTTCTATTTTCAAGTACACTCTTTTCTGTTTTAGTCAATCCATATGGAGAGGAGCTATCTATATCTCCTGCTCCATATACAGAGGGTTCTATACCATTTAATAAAGTTATTAAAACTATAGGAACTATTAAAATTTTTTTTCTCATCTACATATTTTCCATTAATTTTTATTGTAAAAGTTTAAACTCAACTCTTCTATTTTTAGCATAACATTCAGGTGAATTATCTCTAGTACACTCAGGAGCACTCTCTCCAAAACTGACAATAGTTATAGCAGAAGGTTTAATACCATTACTAACTAAAGCCTCCTTTGCAGATTTAGCTCTCCTTAATCCTAATGCATAATTATACTCATCACTCCCCGTTGCATCACAATTCCCCTCTATTTTTACTCTAGCACCATTTGCAATATCTTTTTTTAGTATTTTAGCATTATTTAAAATAATAGACAACTTATCAGGAGTAATTGCATATTTATCTACACCAAAATATATATTTTTAAGACTATTATTAACTACCCCATCATAATTTGTATCATAATTATACCCACTATCACTTCCCCCATATTTATCTATATTATCTCTATTAGTATTAATATTATTACCTGTTTTAATATTACTATTTAACCCCTTAGTAACCTTTGGCTTAACTACCTCCTTTTGAGCACAACCAATCAATAATAGACTGCATGATATTGCCGTTATAAATAACCTTGTTTTCATCTTAATCCTTTGAACTTATTTTGAAATATCTCCTTAATTATACCAAATAATTATTAATTACCAATCAATCGACTGAATTTGACCAATTTTTATAGGATATAACGCACTCTCTTTAGTAGCTAAATTTAAATATCCAATACTATTTTTACCACCACTCTGTTTAATATAAAGTACTACTTTACCATTATTAGAAAACCTAGGAAATCTATTTATACCATTACTAGTTAGGGGTCTGACATAACTACTATATGCTGAACCTAAATATATATTTATAGATTTCCCTTCCTTTACAGAATAAAGAATATATTGAGAAAAGGCATCACAAGAGCTATTATTGTTACCATATACCCCAATTTTTGAAACTGATGACGAACCTATAGATTTTAAATATATATTTGGTTTTCCCATACGGTCAGATACAAATACAATTCGACTACCATCTCCTAAATATTTACCATTAACGTCAATCCCACCAAATTTTGTAATCTGCTTAAGTTTTCCTCCTAATTCATATTCATAAATATCAGGTTGTCCCTTTGGTGCCATAGTAAGTAGAAGTCTTGAACCATCTGAACTAACATCAGAACAGACTAACATTCCTTGAGAAGAGATAATCTTTTCTCTGTTACCTGTTCTCATATCTACTCTATATAGTGTTGGTATTCTATTATTATATGATGTATAATAGAATGCACTCTGAGCTTCATTTGCCCATTTTGGAAAAATATTGAGTCCACCACGCACAACTACACTTGAAAAGTTTAATGTATAATCAGCAATCCAAATCTCACTCTTTCTTGAACCTCTATATTTAGAAAATATTAAATATCGTCTCATCCATGAAATATCATCATAGTTTAAAGCATTATTAATATCAACAATAGCATTGTGTGCTAAAAATGGGTATCTCTTTGAAGTATTGACACTATAACCTTTTTGAAGAAGAACACTATTATCATAGACTCTTAATAATTTTATATCTAGTGTATCTTCTGAAGGTGAAAAGCGATATTTTAATATATATTCTCTATCATGTAATTCTGGTGATATCATAAAATTATCATTAAAATCACTCAATCTTTTAGTATCATCAATATTAAAGTGTCCACTTAATTTAATATCATTTTTTAGTAGTGAAAACATCTTTTCATGATGGACTCCACTATTAGCTGTAGATTGGTCTTCAATAATGCTAATAGATGCCTTAGAGTCAACATCTTTCTCAATAGTTAATTCAGCATCAACTGCAAATAAATTAAAGGTTATTAAAAAAAATAGTATAAAACGCATTTATATCCTTATAAAAATTTAATATATTATAATAACTCATATATATTAAAATTATGGTTAGATTATCCTATTTTCTGATACATTTCGATACATAAGATAAACATATAAATAAGTAATTAATATAAATATATAACCAAATATAAACCTAATGTGTAGTTTTTTAACAATTACGATAAATTAACTCTGAATTATGTAACTATTAACTCCTTATTATCTCGCTTAAGCGTATAATATCAACAACTTTAAGAAATAAAAGGAGTCCGAATGAATATTCATGAGTATCAGGCAAAACAGATTTTTGCTAAATATGGTGTACCAACACCAAGAGGTATTGTTGCTCATACAGTTGAAGAGGCTGTAGCTAATGCTAAAGAGCTTGGTGGAAATATCTGGGTTGTAAAGGCTCAAATACATGCAGGTGGTAGAGGACTTGGTGGTGGTGTAAAACTTGCTAAGTCAATTGAAGAGGTAGAGAAATTAGCAGGTGAAATTTTAGGTATGACACTTGTTACTCATCAAACAGGTCCAGAGGGGAAACTCGTACAGAAAGTATATATAGAAGAGGGAGCTGATATTGCTGATGAGTTATATCTATCAGTTGTATTAGATAGAGCTGCTGAGATGCCAATCATTATGGCTTCAACCGAAGGTGGTATGGATATTGAAACAGTAGCAGAGAAGACTCCTGAAAAGATTATTAAAGTAGCTGTTGACCCTAGTATTGGATTTCAAGGTTTCCACGGTAGAGAGCTTGTGTTTGGTTTAGGTATTACAGACAAAACTGAACAGAAAAAAATGGTACAGTTTGCATCTAAACTATATAAGCTATATATGGAAAATGATGCAGAGATGATTGAAATTAACCCTCTTATTAAGACAGGTTCTGGTGACTTCTTAGCACTTGATGGAAAAATGGGATTTGATGATTCTGCTCTATATAGACACCCAGATATTGAGGCTATGAGAGATATTACTGAAGAGGATGAAGATGAGAGAGAAGCTAGTAAGTATGGACTTAGTTATATAGCACTTGATGGTGAGATTGGTTGTATGGTAAATGGTGCTGGTCTTGCTATGGGAACTATGGATACTATTAACTATATGGGTGGAACACCTGCAAACTTCTTAGATGTTGGTGGAACAGCAAATGCACAAACTGTTGCAAAAGGTTTTGAGATTATCTTAAAAAATCCAAATGTAAAAGCTATATTTGTTAATATCTTTGGTGGAATTGTAAGATGTGATAGAATTGCAAATGGAATTTTAGAAGCTACTAAAATAGTAGATGTAAATGTACCTGTTGTAGTTAGACTTGATGGTACAAATGCACCAGAGGCAGCTGAAATTTTAAAAAATGCAAATATAGATAATATCATTACAGCAACTGATTTAGGTGATGGTGCAAAAAAAGCAGTAGAAGCAGCAAAACAACAAGCCTAAGCTTGTTTCTTTAGAAAAAGGAGAATAGTATATGTCAATTTTAGTAAACAAAGATACAAAAGTAATCGTTCAAGGCTTTACAGGTAGTGAAGGGACATTTCATGCAGGACAATGTATTGATTATGGAACTCAAATTGTAGGTGGTGTAACACCAGGTAAAGGTGGTATGGAGCATTTAGGCAGACCTGTATTTAATACAGTTAAAGAGGCAATTAAAGCTACAGATGCTACTGTATCTATGGTATTTGTTCCACCTGCATTTGTAGCAGATGCTGTAATGGAAGCAGCTGATGCAGGTATTGAGTTAGCTGTTATTATTACAGAAGGTGCACCTGTTCGTGATATGCAGATGGCAAAAGCTTATGCTGTTAAAAAAGGTATGAAGACAATTGGACCAAACTGCCCAGGAATTATTACTGCTGGAGAGTGTAAAATTGGTATTATGCCAGGTATGATTTTCAAAAAAGGTAACGTTGGGCTTATCTCTAAATCGGGAACTCTAACCTATGAAGGAGCTAACCAAGTATGTAATGAAGGTTTTGGAATATCTACTGCTGTTGGAATTGGTGGTGACCCAATTATTGGACTTAGCTATAAGCAACTTCTCCCAATGTTTGAAGCAGACCCAGAGACAGAGGCTATTGTTATGATTGGTGAGATTGGTGGTGACCTTGAAATTCAAGCTGCTAAACTTATTAAAGAACAGATTAGAAAACCAGTTGTTGCATTTATTGCAGGACAGACTGCACCTAAAGGTAAAAGAATGGGACATGCAGGAGCTATTATTAGTGGAACTGCTGGAACTGCTAAAGAGAAAATGGACGCACTTGAAGCTGTGGGAGTTAAAGTTGTAATAAGTCCAGCAGAGATTGGAAAAGCTGTAAAAGAGGTTCTCTCTAAATAATCTTCTTCTTACTTGATAGGAACAAATCTTTTTGTTCCTATAACTTTAATCAATATTAAAATTACATATCGCTATAATATATGACATAAGTTCGACAAAGGACAGGTAATCGTATAGAGATGCTTTTAGTTGTTTTTTTTAGATTTGGAAAACGAACTACTTTCACCTTTGAAATATCAAAATAATCTAAGGTATCATTATTTTCCTAAAATTCTCTTTCTTCATTCTCATTTTTAAATATAGGGATTGTTTTTGTTGGTTTCATAAAATTTTTTCTCCTTTTTAGTCATCTCTCTAGCTGAAATGACTCGTATTAAATTATCTCGTAGTGTAAAAACAACCATAATTTTGTTATTTTTATTGTCTTAAATCTTTGTCTCAATTAAAGCAAAAAACAATAATTTAAAAAAAATAAAATTATCAATATATCTATAATTTAATCTATATATAATGAATAAGTAGTATAATTTCATATATTCTAACAAAAAATAGTTTTTTTATGATAAAAATATCAATATTAGTACGAAATTTAGGAATTTCTTACAGTATTTTATCTATTTAGCATAAAAAAGGTAAGATGAAATTTATAAAAGTTAATAACTTAAATTATATGACTTAAAAAACTTAAAATAAGATTAATTAAAGAGTTAGCTCCAACTATCTCTAATCCATATTTAACCCAAAAAGATATTGAGTATGCAAT
>JALWDJ010000068.1 GCA_027014605.1 Campylobacteraceae bacterium | reverse complement strand
ATGTTGGTGTTTAGCTGAAACTCGAATATATCCTAAATTAATTTTCTCTTTGGGTTTAACAATTTGAAGAACTTCATTTAACTGCTCTTCGCTATACATTCTATGTCCACTTTTACCACGATAAGCAGGAATTAATTTTGCAAATTTCCCTATTGAATAGATGATAGTATTATATCATAAATTATTAGAAAATACTAGATTTATTTTAGCAGTTAGTTAACCTTCGATTTGGAAATCTAGGTAAAACCTATACTTCTATCATTCCTACTCTAAAATAGATAATTAGGAGTACATAGTTCTACCTTTTTACCTTTTTGTTCTAGTACTATTATATCAATATCATCTCCTACCTTATAGAGTTCATCTAATCTATTAATTCTATTTTTTGAGACTTTTGAGATGTGTAGAAGAGCATCATACCCATCTGGCATCTCTACAAACATACCAAAATCAACTATCTTTTTAATCTTTCCTCTATACTTTTTATTTATATCATAATTCATTGTTGGTTTTTTGATTGCTGGAGATACTATTGTATCTATATACTCTTTTGCTTTTGTAATACTATCTTTTGAGCTACCTGTTATTTTAACAGAGTTTGCATCTCTATCTATATCTATACTTACTCCAAATTTATCTATAATATCTCTAATAGTTCCTCCACCCTTTCCAATAATAGCTGGAATATCACTTGCCTCTATGCTAAATACTATAGTTGATGGTAAAGCTTGACTTGGAGTCATACTATTTAGAGATTCTTCCATTATGCCTAAAATATGTAATCTTCCTTCTTTTGCTTGGATTAGAGCATCTCTTAAGATTTTAGTATCTATCCCACCAAGTTTTATATCCATCTGAAGAGCAGTTATCCCATCTCTTGTTCCTGTGATTTTAAAATCCATATCCCCATCATGGTCTTCTAACCCCATAATATCACTAAGAATAGCATATCTATCTCCATCAGTTACAAGCCCCATAGCAATACCTGCTACAAGTTTTTCAGTTTTTACCTCTGAAGCCTTCAGTGCTAAAGCTCCACCACAAACTGTTGCCATAGATGATGAACCATTTGACTCTAAAATTTCAGAAACTAGACGGATTGTGATGTCTCTATCTATATCTAATGTAGGCTCCAAAGCTCTTTTAGCTAGATTGCCATGTCCTAACTCTCTTCTCCCCGGAGGTCCTTGTCTCTTTGCTTCTCCTACAGAGAAAGCTGGAAAGTTATAGTGAACCATAAATGTCTCATATAGAGAGCTTTTAGAACCGATTAACTCATAAGATTGAGCCGATTTTATATCACCTATAGTTGAGGTTACTAATGCTTGTGTCTGCCCTCTTGTAAATAGACAAGAGCCATGAACTGATGGTAATATATTTGTCTCAATTGAGATATTTCGTATCTCATTTAATGCTCTACCATCTGCTCTTATACTTTTATCTAAAATTAGAGAACGAACAATAGATTTTTTATAAACTGATAACATCTCGGAAATTAACTCTCTATCTTTAATCTCTCCTCTATTTTCAAAATCTAAATATATTTTATTTTCTATAGCTTGTAGTTCACTATTTCTCTCACTCTTTGCCATAGATTGTATAGCAGAAGATACTTCATCTCCATAGTTACTCTTAATATAGTTATATAAATCTCTATCTGATAGCTCTTCTGACATAACTAAATCTATTTTTTCCTTAATAACATCTCTAAATCTCTCTTTATACTCTTTTGTTGCTCTATTGATTGCCTCTTTAGATATTTCAAGGATTTCTAAAAGTTCGTCCTCATCTAGCTCATTTACTGATTGTTTATCATTTTTTTTAGATGCTTTTACACACATCTCTATCATAAATATGTCTAATCCACTCCCTACAACAAGTAAATCTAGTGTTGATTTATCTTGCTCAATAAATGTTGGATTTATAACTATTTGATTATTAATCTTTCCAATACGAATGGTTGAGACTAACTCTCTTATTGGTATATCAGAAGTATATAATGCAGAGGAGGCTGCATTCATTCCTGCTACCTGCATATCTACTTTCTCATCACTACTTAGTACCATAACAGTTATAACTATAGGATAGTGGAAACCTTTTGGAAATAGTGGTCTTAAAGAACGGTCTATAACTCTTGATGTAAGAGTTTCAAAGTCTCCTGGTTTTGTCTCTCGTTTTATAAATCCCCCTGGTATCTTTGCTGCGGCATAAGATTTTTCTATATATTGAACTGTTAATGGTAAAAAATCTTCTACTACAGGATTTAAATCAATAGTTACTGTAGCTAATAATACAGCATCCCCACACTGATAAAGTACTGCCCCACTTGCCTGTTTTGCTACTTTATTAAATGAATACTTTTCACTTAAATTATTACAATCAATCTTAATAATCTGTTCACTCATACTATCTTTTCCTTCTCATTAATTTATCTATTTCCCTGATGCTGAAGCTGCCGCTCCTAAAAGGTTTTTTAAATCATTATCTTTAAAACTCACCCCAACTCCTACTGATAGACTATTTGCTTTACTATTTAGTATATTATTAGCACTTAAATATGCGTTTATATGTTTAAAAAATTGATATCTTACTGTAGCTGTTAAATTTGGATTCTTCCCTCTAATATCAGTTACAGCATTAAAATCATAAATATCTGTACTAATCTTTAAAGTATCATTTCTACTAAAATAGTCAATTCCAAATCCTCCCGTACTATCAATAATACCTACACGAAATAGTAAATCGTTATATCTTTTTCCATATTGAGCTGATAATAGATAGTCTCCACTCTCATGTTTTTTATTACCTGCATATCCTCTACTAAATTTACTATCTGCTTTAAAGCTAGGTGCAGAGGCAATACCTAACATATAGTATCTAGTAGCATCTGGTTTAAGTGCTAAATTAAATCTTGTTTTAGAGTATCCACCATCATCACTAACCTCATCTGCTCTCATCTCAATCTCTAATTCACTCTTTGTCATACTATCAAGATACTTATCAATTTTTTCCATAGTCTCTGTTCCATTGGAGAAGAAACCATCAACAGATGTTAATGCCTTATTTAAAGAACTATCATTATTCTCTATGGTATGATTTAAATTATCCTCTAAGTGTGTAAATTTATCCATAGCAGGTGGAAGTTTTTTATCTAGTGTAGCCCCTATACTATCTAAATATCGTGTAATACTATCAATTCTATTCATAATATTGGGTAAATCTTTGTTAATAGTAGTAGCTACTTTAGAATATTCAGCTAAAGTATTATGAATATCTTTTGATACTCTTGAGTAGTCCTTTGATGTTTTCGTAATAGTTGCACTCATCTTATCAAATCTCTTTATGGCACTATTTAAATTTTCTATAATCTCATGAATTGTTCTATTCTCATCTCTACTAATTGAAGATAGAAGATTTGTAAACTCCTTTATATTATTAAGTGAGGTATTAATATCCTCTTTTCCACCACTATTTAAAATATCTCTTAAATCATGAACAAGAAGTTTTATTTCAGTAAAAGCTTCATCGGCAGATGTTGAAGCCTCTGCAATAGAAGAGTGTTTTTCTTCTTTTTGTAGAAGCATATTTGGTTTTAGAATTTTATTAGAATGTCCTGGTTTAATATCTAAAAATTTTCCACCAAGTAGGGAGTCTTGTGATAGAGTAATAATTGAATCATCTGGAATAGAGATACCCTCATCAATACTAAGATTGACAATAACATCATTTCCTTTTAAATTAATACTCTTAACAAAACCGATATCAACGCCTTTTAATTTAACCTTTGCTTTAGGTTTCAATCCTGTCCCATCATCTATTTTAGCCATTATTGGATAGTTTTTTTTAAAAAGATTATCAAAACTACTAAGTTGTGAAAGTAGTCCAAATAGAAAAAAGAGTGATATAGTTATAAAAAGCCCTACTTTTGCTTCTGTCTTCAATTATTAGCTCCTTGTGATAAAAAATTATCCTCTATATTCTGTTGTATCCCCCCAATAGGATAGAGATTTAACTCTAAATAGAGTGCTGTATTTTTAAGTGAGCTATCAATATTTGGAATAATCTCTTGTCCTATAGTAATCTTAGAACTCCAACACTTCTGTTTATGAGACCACCCTATACCCCACTGATGATTATATCCCTGCTCCATGTCATAATCAAAATTTACAAACCAACTATTCTCCTTTTTATAATGATTTATAAATTCAGCCTGTAAAAAACTTGATTTTTTATTTTTAAATAAAAAATCATTATTATAAAAATGTGTTAACATTATATCATAGTTGTTTTGATTATATCTAAAAGAGTTAGTTGATGTGTGAATTAATCCCTCATCAAAAGCATATTTTAAATTACTATAAACAGATATATTATCTTTTTTATACTCCAACTCATTAATAAAATCACCTTGTGATTTTATTCTATTAGGATAGTAGCTATATCCTAAAGAGTATATAAAATTCATATCTAAACTATTTATATACTGCTCTAATGCAAAACTAAACTGCTCCTCTTTAGTATCTGTTACAAAAAGTTCTTTCTTTTCATCTGCTAAATATCTATAAGATAAGGGTAACTCTTTTTCTCTACTAGGTATAATATAGGTTATTTTCGGGTGAATTGTATGTGTATAGGAGTTATATTTTTTAATTAAATCAGATGAGAGTGTAATAGTGTGATAGTTTCTATAATATATATAATAATCTTTATATCTAGGGTCAATATTTCTAAAATCAACTCTATTTAAATATAGATTTTCTGATATTGATAGGTCTAAATAGTTATTGAAAAATGAGTCATAATAGTTAATAGGGAGATTTGCCTCTAGTTGTATAGCTCGGCTACCTTCTGTTCTAGTAAAATTTTTAACTCTTGCATCAAATGAGTAGAATAGTCTACTTTTCATAATCTGTTGTAGATATTTATGATACTCTAAAGATGGTAACTCTTGAATAGTTCTATTATTATTCTTCTTACTTATATCTATATTATATCTTCCATATATTCCAAAATAGTTTTTACTGTTATATAAAAAGGCATTTAGTCTTGACTCTATCAAATTACTCTTTACAAGTTTAGATGCAGACTCTTTTTGTAGATTTAAATATTCTCTATCATTTAAATATATGGAATTTAGATAGAGTCCACTCTTATAATCTTTAGGAGATATATTTTTAGATAGAAAATCTGTTGATTGATAAAATAGCTCCATACCTTTATGTTCATTATGTAAATTATTCAATCTTGCATAAGAGTGTCTATTTTTAAAATATCCAACTCTAGCATATCCATTAGAGTGATTTGAGTCAACAAATCGTGCAGTAAGATAAGCTCCTACTCCTCTTTTTACTCTGAGTTGTGGGTCAAACTCAATATCCCAATTTGGCTTAGGTGCATAGAATAATGGCTGTTCATATACTAAACCATCTCTCTTTGTAATCTTAAATCTAGGATATAGTAGTCCTGTAGTTCTCTTATGAACTGTTGGAAATGCTAGATATGGAAAATATAAGATAGTAGTATCATAAAATCTAACTTTTGCATCTTCCATTGTAAGAATTTCTCTACTCTTATAGTAGTCTGCTCTACTAAACTCTATTGTCCAATCTGGGTCTATTCTATTACAGCTAGATATTTTACTATGTCCTAATCTATATATATCATAATCTTTTTTGCCACTAGATGCGTCTATCCATAGATTATCTTCTCCTGCTAAAAATAGGTGATTAATATCAATATCTCTATTTATTGTATCTATTGTTAATCTATCAGAAGATAGTCTATTTTCACCCTTTCCAAGATACTCAACATCTCCTTTAAGAGAGAGTACTCCATCTCTTCTATCATAAACAGCTCTATTAGCCTTTATTAAATCTCCTCTATAGAGAACAATTACACCATTTTTAGCAATTAGTGTAGTATTATTTTCTACAATAATATGTTTAGCAAAAATTTCAACTCTCTCTTTTGAGACTAAAAGAGATGTTAATATCAATAGATAGAGAAGAGATTTAACCATTTAAAACTACACATCTACTACTATAGTTTTAGCTAATTTATCATGGAGTGTCTGAACTAATGGATTGAAGTATGCAAAAATATAACCTAAATAGAATATACTATCACTAATTATTCTAAGAGTAGCTCTTAAAAAAGCTACTTGAAAAGATGGTATATCTCCACTATCTAACTCTATAACTTTAATTTTTAGTAGTCTCTTACCTGGTGTCATACCACTCTGCCATACAAAAAATGTCTGATAGATAACTCTTAATAGAAGAAATACTACTGTATTTTGTTCTAAAAAAGTTGCCATGGGTGTGAAATCCATGGGATTCTCTTGTATAGAGAGATATATATTTACAAGTTGGTCATAAAATATTATAAAAAGAAATAGTGATACTATAATATCATCTATAAAATAGGCACTAGCTCTTTTTCCAACAGATGATATCTTGTACTTATCTGTATTTAAATTTTCCATAACTCTCCTAAAGTACTTGATATGCTATATCTGTTCTACACTGTTTACCAGCAAAGTGAACCTGTCCTACTAACATATATGCTCTATTATGAGCTTCTGCTATACTATCTCCAAGTCCTACGCATACAAGTACTCTTCCACCTGTTGCATATAGTTTACCATCGTCTCCTAACGAAACACCTGCAAAAGAGATATGAGCATTATCCTTAAGCTCCTCATGCACAATATCATCAATAATAATTTCTGCTGGTTCACTACTTTTATATGGATAGTCTCTACTAGCCATTACAACACCAACAGCATATCTATTCTCATAAAACTCTATCTTTGTATTTTTTAAATTACCTATAGCAGAGTTATAAAATAGTTCACTTGCAGGAGTTTTTAGTAGAGGCATAAGCTCTTCACACTCTGGGTCACCAAAACGGACATTATACTCTAAAATCATAGGTTCATTATCAACAACCATAACACCCATAAATAGAACACCTTTAAATGGATTACCCTCTGCTCTCATACCATCTAAGGTAGGGATTACAACCCTCTCTTTTAGTTTTCTATAAATTTCATCATTAGCTAATGGAGTTGGAGCATAAGCACCCATTCCACCTGTATTTGGTCCTTTATCTCCATTTAGTAGTCTCTTATGGTCTTGGGCTGCTGGTAGCAAGATAAAATCTTTACCATCACAGACTGCAAAAACAGATAATTCATATCCGTCTAAAAACTCTTCAATAATAATAGCTTTTCCTGCATCTCCAAATGAGCTTCCAGATAGCATATCTCCACTAGCTCTCTTAGCTTCATCATGAGTAGATGCGATAATTACCCCTTTTCCTCCACATAATCCATCTGCTTTTACGACAATAGGTGTATTCATAGTATCAATAAAACTATATGCCTCTTCTAAAGATGAGGTCTCTATATATTTTGCTGTTGGAATATTGTGTCTAGCTAAAAAGTTTTTCATAAATATTTTAGAACCCTCTAACTGTGATGCATTAGCAGATGAGCCAAAAATAGTAAGTCCTCTCTCTTCAAAAATATCTACAATACCAGCAACTAAAGGTGCTTCAGGTCCAACTATAGTTAAATCTATACTATTTTTTTTACAAAAATCAGCCAACTTATTAAAATCACTAATATCTAAATTTTTACCTAAATTGGGTGTAGCTCCATTTCCTGGTGCAAAATATAGCTTATCTACACTCTTATCTCGTTTTAGGGCTAAACCAATAGAGTATTCTCTTGCTCCTGCACCAATTATTAATATATCCACTTATAAATCTCCAAAATTAAATAATAAGAGTAATTATACTCAATTTATCATATATATAAAGATATTGCTTAATAAAATCTTCTTCTACCTTTTATATAACACTTTTCACATATTGAAAATCTGTATGTAAAATCTAAAATTTTACCACATCTATTGCACTTTTTAACAAAATTACCCTGCTTTAGAGACTCCTCAATAAATCTATTTAATCTTCCTCTAGCCTCTATCGCTTTTTTTGTATCTCTAAAGTGTTCAGGAAATTTAAAAGATAACCAGAGATATAGAGATATTTCTCTAACTCTATCTTCTGCCTCTAACATCATCTCATTTGTATGTGCAAATTGTGGTAATCTCTTTGGTGGAATATATCTTACCTCCTTACCTTGCTCTAACTCTTCAATATAACGGTAAAATATAGCCTCAATATATGGTGATGAGATTGGAGCAGGAGCTGATGCTAAATAGTATTTTGTCTTTAAATCAAATTCGTAATTATCAATAATTTCAGCAATTTCTAGTGATGAGTCTATATTTCCTGCAATAAATGGTCCTTCAAACTCCATATTATCAGAAAAGAAGTTTAATATGGTAGATAGCTTATTGGTCTCTAAAATCTCACCAATTAAGATAATATGCTCTAAGGTTGCCATAACTGAAAATGGTAGCTCTATCTGCTCTAGTGGTCTATTTAATTTAGATTTTATCCTCTTTAGACTATGTCTATCTAATGCACCAATATATCCAACCTCTTCAAATCCATATCTTCCAGCTCTACCAGAGATTTGATTAATCTCTATTGGATATAGTTCTCTTCTTCTTAATCCATCAAACTTCTCATCTTTAGAAAAGAGTAGAGTTTTAATAGGTAGATTTAAACCCATTGAGATAGCGTCAGTAGCTACCAATATATCACTCTCTCCCTCTCTAAATCTTCTAGCCTCTTCTCTTCTAACTTCAGGAGATAAATTTCCATAGACTACAGATACTCTATAACTTTTTGATAACTGCTGTTTTAGAACTAAAACATCTCTTCTTGAAAAGGCTATAACTGCTGTACCTTTCTCGATACCATTTATATCTGTTGGAGTCGCTAAAACCTTTAGCCTATTTTTTCTCTTAAACTCAACTACTTTTAATGGCTCATTTAGATATTGACACAATTTCTCTACTGCACTTAGTGCATTAGTTGAACCTGTTAAGATTATCTTTTTAGCAGGAACACCAATTAAGGCATTTGCCCAAGCCCAACCTCTATCTCTATCATCTATCATCTGTATCTCATCAATAACAGCAATATCCACCTCAACAGAACTATTCATCATCTCTATTGTTGAAGATATATGAGTTGACTCCTCATCAATAATCTCCTCTTCTCCTGTAATTAATGATACATTTACACCCTCATCTTTTAACTTCTCATACCCCTCAAGTGCCAATAGTCTAAGAGGAGCTAAATAGTAACCTGTCTCTGCCTCTTTTAACTCTTTTAGAGCTTGATATGTCTTTCCACTATTAGTTGTGCCTACATGAAATATAATCTCTCGTTTTAACTCTCTTGCTAATGGATAGAGCAGTTTAAAATCTCTAATACTCTTTGCTAAAAGCTCCTCTTTTCTCTTTTTCTCTTGTATAGGGGCAATATAGTCTAAAAAGTAATAGATAACTCTTCTTTTAACTTTATCTGTTAGCTTTAGAGTATATGTAGATTTTATATATCTCTCTACATATTTGAATATATAGCTCTCTAATATACTACTATCTATATCTAAACCACTACTTAACTCCTCTAATTCCTCTTTTAATTCTGTGATATTTTTTTTAAAACTCTTCTCTAAAGGTTTTATATTATCAATAGAGTTTAATTGAAGCTCTTTTTCTTTCCATATAAGAGTATATAACTCTCTTTTAATATAAGATTGAGTTACTCTATAGGATAAGTCTCTATTAAATAGAGTATATATCTTCTCTTTAGATATATTTATCTTCTTCTTATCTATAGATAGTTTATATTCACTTGGAATAATCTTCTCTAATATATTAACGTGTATCTCTATCTCATATAAGTTATCTTCAGGTGGCATTTTAGATATAAGTTCTACTATATCAACTAATTTTAAATATTTATGAGGTCTATTTAAGATATTTTTTAAAAAGTTATCTATTTCCTCTTTTTTAGCTTTAATAGCACTCTCTTTTAACTCTAAAAGAGTCTCTTCTATTTTAAGAGTATCATTATCTAGCAGTATTTGTGTATCAATAGCTTTAGTTTTAGTTAAAAGAGATTTATGAAAAGTGATATCTGGAAACTCAAATTTATATGAGTAGTAAAACTCTATTTCTGATGAGTTATTAAAAGTTATATTTAATCTCTCTTCCCAATCTTTTATCTTATCATTTAACCTAATATATTTTAACTTATTAAAAACCTTATTTGCATCTATTTTTGATAATTTTCTATCTATAAAGGCAGATACTACTCTATCTTCTTCATCTTGTGTATGTTCATATTTAGCTAAAATAGATAGTATAAACTCTAACTTATTTAGCATTTTTTTTCTCTTTGCCATTAATTTTTACTTTTTTTATAGATATTATCAAACAGTAGCTTAAAATAGGTGGTTTTTATACTCTTAATATTTTCTTAAACTTATTTTATATATTTTTAGGATAAAATTATTTTAAAATTTATAAAGGATAAGTTATGAAAAATTTATTAATAATATTTATATTCTTAACCAATATAATTTTTGCATATCCAAATAAAATCATTATAAAGAATAGTAATGGAACTATTATTAAAAATAAAAATCTAAAACATAAAAGAAATCACTTTTTTGATGATTTAAAATGGGAGCAAAAAAAACTACTTACAAAAATTAAGAAGAGAAATCAAAAAAAATCAAGATATGTCAAAAATCGTTTAGTAAAATATGCGAAAAGATATTTAGGTGGTAGATATGTATGGGGTGGAACAAAACCAAGTGGTTTTGACTGCTCTGGATATGTTAAATTTCTATATGCAAAAGAGGGGATAAGACTTCCAAGAACTGCTTATGCTCAATCTAAAGTTGGAAAATCCATAAGTAGAGATAATCTTAAAAAGGGGGATTTATTATTCTTTCTAACAGATAAAAAACGACATATTCCAATTACACATGTTGGTATATATATTGGTAATGGCAAATTTATACATGCAGCATCAAGAAAAGATGGGATAATTATCTCATCTCTATCTAAAAGTAAATATAGTAGATATTTTGTAAAAGCAAAAAGAGTTATAAATTCTCAATAAATAATAACTCCTCATTACTAATATGTCTAAAATTATCTGTACCAGATTTTAAATCTTTTAAATATTTAAAAGCACTCTTAATATGTTTTTTAGATAAGATACTACCATGTTGAGGCATAATAGTCTCAACCTCTCTATTTTTAAAATTTATAAGAAAATTTCTTGATGCTATATTGTTAGCAATATAGTTTTTATGAAAGAAATCCATATCTTCTACATGTGCATTGAAATCATCTTCTAACACAAGTTTCCAATTAATACTAATTGCTGCCCAAATATCTCCTGAAAATAGAGTTTTAGTATAACTATCATATAGTGTTACAGCACCGGGAGAGTGCATAAAAGGAGATGGAATAAACTCTAAAATAGCTCCTGAGCTAAGTTGTAGAGATGGATATTTTTGAGTATTATAAAATTTATACTCTTTATGTTCAGTTATATAATGTTGTATTAATATATTTATATTTGGAGATGTAATAATTTCTATATTGGGATTTAAATCCAACCAATCAATAATTCCAGAACTTACATCTGGGTCTTGATGATTTACAAAGAGTTTTGTTATATTATATATAGACATAATCTGTTTTACTCTCTTAAGTGTAGATTGAAAATCATAACGACTTCCACAATCTATAATAATACCCTCATTTTTATCTTTAATTAAATAGATATTATTTCTTAATACATTATTGGTAGTACTTCCTATCCAATATATTTTATGAAATTTCTTCTCTACTAAAAGTATTGCATCTTTTGAAAAATCATGATTGCTATTTATATCTTTTACATTCATTTATAACTCTTTTTAATTTTATTTCTTAAGGTACAATTTTACTTAAATCTACATTAGTAGTTCCATAACCAACAGAAATCTCTTTAACAACTCTAATTATTTTAGGAGAATTAAATCCACACTCATTACCACATGTAAGTTTAGCTCCTATATAATACTCTCCTGCAGGAACACCAAAAAAACTAAACTCTCCATCACTATTAGATGTTGTAAATTTTAAATAGTTATATAATCTCTTATCTGGAGGAGTCATTTTATATCCACCTAAATAACTCTGTTCATACCACTGTTTAGAGTAACTTGTTACAGGATTAAGATACAATTTTACATTTCTACCAATAATATTATCATCAGTTATACTACTCTTAAGATATATAGTTCCTGTTACTGTAGAGTCCCCATATTTTTTTAATTTTCTATATTCATCCTCTGGAAAACTTATTCTCTGTATAATCTCACCATTAAGTTCACTACTAGTTAGTGCTATATTATTTGATTGATTATCTCCATTACTATATTTAATATCTAATACAGGTCTATTCTTAGGAACAGAAACAACCTCTTTAACCTCTTCTAAAATAGGATTATTTTTTATTAAAATCTCCTCTTTTATAGGCTCTTCTTCTCTAGGATGAGATATATGTGGTCTAATAGGTTGATATGTTCTTGGTACTCTAGCAGTATTTATTGTAATTACTTTTCTCTCTACACACCCTGAAAAGGATAATATCAATAGTGGCATTAATAAATAACTTTTATTGAATTTAAGCATATAATCTCCATTCTTTTTTTAATATTATAGCAGATAAGGTTAAGTAATCAATTTAAAGAATATTAACATAAAAATTAACTCTAATTGCCTTTTTCATACCTTTAAAAATTAGAGTCTCATCAAAAATAGCATTTTTTAGTAGAGAAGATATAAATTTACCATCTCCACCAGAGATATATATCTGTTTATTATTTTGATGTTTCTCTATAACCATTTTAATAGATGAAATTATGCTATAGCTTATCCCATCTCTTGTTGATTTAGGTAATTTATCTAAATCTATATCTCTATTTAAATCACTCTTTAGAGCAGGTGAGATATTGGCATATCCTCTTAGATGTTCTTTTAAGCCTAAAAGCAAAAAACCACCCTTATATATACTATCTTCTACAATATCAACTGTAATTGCTGTTCCTGCACTTATAAATAGACCAGTACTATAAGATAGACATAGTGCCTTTCTATCAACTCCCATAGTTTCATATGCACCTTTTAGAGTAATCTTATTAGATATATCTATCCAATTTTTTAAACTTTTAAGAGTCTTTTCTAGCTCTCTCTTTACTGTAATATAATATACCCTTTTATCTCCATATAAGTTAATAGCCTCTCTATGAGATAGGTGTATAACTTTCCCATTCTGATATATATGAACTCGTGTATTTCCAATATCTGCTAATATCATCTTAAATACTACCCTTAACTCTTTTTTATAATTATATCTTAAACAACAAATAATACACAAAGATAAACTAAAATATAGAAAAAGTCGTATAATATATCATCGTTTTTCAAATAAAAATAGACATCATCATATTAAGGGAAATATAAAACTCTAAAAGATTAAGACTATTTTAAGTAAAAAAAATATATTTTCTATATAAAAAATAAGGGGATAATCTTATGTTAAATAGAGAGATAAAAGAGTATCGAGCCATAAAAGAGAAAGCTAGAAACTATCTATGCTATATTATAAGCAGTAATATATCTTATGGTGCTAATATAGATAGTGTAGAGAGTATAAATAATACTCTAAATATATTACAGAGAGCAATTCCAAAGAGTGAAGTACTCTATGCTTTAGATTCAAATGGTATTCAGATTACAGATAATATTTCTCCACTTCCAAATTTAAATGGTATAAATAAGGGAAAAGATAGAAGTAACCGTTCATATTACTATAATACAAAAGCACATCATAGATGTGAAATATCAGACCCATATCCATCAATAGCTAGTAAACATCTAATAGTAACAGCTAGTTTTCCAATATACGATACTGATGATAATCTTTTATATATTATCTGTGTTGAGATTAGCCTAAAAAATATGCTACGGATAATACACCCAAGCTCTATTGATTCTGTTTTTGGAAGTAGTGGAAAGGTTATATATACTATATTCTCCCTAGCACTATTTTTTGTAGCAATGCTACTTTTTACAAAAGGTGTAACAAGTTTTGTTAGCTATGGTTTAGATTTTCATAAAGTAGAGATTAATGATATGTTTAAATCAACCATTTTACTTACTCTATCTTTAGCAATAGTCGATTTAGTAAAAGCTATATTTGAAGAGGAGGTTTTAGGAAAAGAGAAGAGATATAGTGATGGGGATACACATCAAACAATGGTTAGATTTTTAGGCTCTATTATTATTGCACTATCTATTGAGGCTTTAATGTTAGTCTTTAAATTTGCTCTTAATGACCCAAGTCAGCTCTTATATGCTGTATATATAATGTTTGGGGTAACTGCTCTACTTGGAGGTTTATCATATTATCTTAAAGTTAGTCATGATAGTTGCAATACAAAAAAGTGATATATATTTACAAATTTTAAACTAATTAGCTTTTACACAAATTTTAGATAAAATCGCTCTAATTTTAATATTAGGTTATAGATATATGTTAACAAAGATTTTTGGTTCAAAAAATAATAGAATTGTAAAACGCTATTTAAAGAGAGCAAAAGAGATTAATAAATTAGAAGATAAGTATGAAAAACTCTCTGATAATGAGTTAAAAGAGGCCTTTAATAAATTAAAAGAGTCTGTGAAAAATGGAGAAAAAAGTTTAGATGATGTTTTAAATGACTCATTTGCAATTACTAGAGAAGCTAGTAAGAGAGTCTTAGGTATGCGTCATTTTGATGTTCAACTTGTAGGTGGTATGGTTCTACATGACAACTCCATTGCAGAAATGAAAACAGGTGAGGGAAAAACACTTGTAGCAACTCTGGCAGTAGCACTTAATGCAATGTTAGGGAAAGGAGTACATGTTGTAACTGTAAATGACTATCTTGCAAAAAGAGACTCAATAGAAATGGGAAAACTATATAACTTTTTAGGTTATTCTGTAGGTTGTTTAACAGATGATATATATGATGAATCTATAAAAAAAGCTCAATATGATGCAGATATTACTTATGGTACAAATAATGAGTATGGATTTGATTATTTAAGAGATAATATGAAAACACGAGCTGAAGAAAAGGTTCAAAGAGGTCATTACTATGCTATTATTGATGAGGTTGACTCCATTTTAATCGATGAGGCTAGAACACCACTTATTATATCTGGTCCTATACAGAGAGACGTTAATTATTATGCTAAAGCTAATGAGATAGCCCAAAAGATGATAAAGGGTGAAAAGAAAGAGACAAAAGGAGGTGAACCCGAAGAGACTACAGGTGATTTTTATGTTGATGAGAAAAATCGTCAAGTTATTATGACCGAAGATGGACTTCAAAAGGCACAAGAGCTATTTGAAGTAGAAAATCTTTATGATTTGGAGCATGCCTCTATGGCTCATCATCTTGACCAAGCAATGAAAGCACACTATATATTTGTAAAAGATATAGATTATGTTGTTCAAAATGGTGAGATTATCATTGTTGATGAGTTTACAGGACGACTTAGTGAGGGTAGAAGATTTAGTGAAGGACTACATCAAGCCTTAGAGGCAAAAGAGGGAGTTGAGATAAAAGAGGAGTCTCAAACTCTAGCAGAAATTACATATCAAAACTACTTTAGAGGATATGAAAAATTAGCAGGTATGACAGGAACTGCTCAAACTGAAGCTACAGAGTTTGCAGAGATTTATAACTTAGAAGTTATCTCAATTCCAACTAATGTTCCCGTTGAGAGAAAAGATTTTAATGACCTCATCTATAATACAGAGAGAGAAAAATTAGATGCTGTAGCAAAAAAGGTAAAAGAGTTATATAAAAAGGGACAACCTGTTTTAATTGGTACTGCATCTATTGAAAAATCTGAACTTATCCATGAAAGATTAAAAAAGATAAAAATTCCACATAATGTATTAAATGCAAAAAATCATGAACATGAAGCAGAAATTATTGCTCAAGCTGGTAAAAAGGGGGCTGTAACAGTTGCTACCAATATGGCTGGGCGTGGAGTTGATATTAAAATTAGTGATGAGGTAAAAAAACTTGGTGGATTATATATTTTAGGAACAGAAAGACATGAGAGTAGAAGAATAGATAATCAATTAAGAGGTCGTTCAGGAAGACAAGGTGATCCTGGAGTATCGCAGTTCTATCTAAGTTTAGATGATAATCTTCTAAGAATTTTTGGCGGAGATAAAATTAGAAATATTATGAATAAACTTGGAGTTGAAGAGGGAGAGTATATCGATTCTAAAATAGTTACTCGTGCAGTTGAAAAAGCTCAAAAGAAAGTTGAAAATATGCACTATGAATCAAGAAAACATATATTAGAGTATGATGATATTGCAAATGAACAGAGAAAAGCTATATATAATTTTAGAAATCAACTTCTTGACCCGAATTTCGATATAGATAGTAAAATTAGAGAAAATAGAGCAGAGTATGTAGATTATCTATTGATTGAGTCTGATATCTATGAGGGAACACCTAAAGAGGATTTTAATTTAGATAGATTAAAAGAGCTACTAAATAGTAAATTAGCAATAGATTTTGATAAAGAATTATTTATAGATAAAGAGTATGATGAGATTAAAAAGATACTATATGATATATTAGAAAACAGTTATGAAGAGAAGATGAAGCCTCTTACTAAAGAGCAGAGAAGTGAAGTTCAAAGAGTTCTATATCTACAAGTCTTAGACCCACAATGGAGAGACCATCTATATGAGATGGATGTTTTAAAAACAGGTATTGGACTTAGAGGATATAATCAAAAAGACCCACTTACTGAGTATAAAAAAGATAGTTACAATCTATTTATGCAACTAATTGATAGAATAAAACGAGAAGCAATAGAGACTCTACATCTTGTTCAATTTAATTTTGAAGACCCTGAAGCAGAGAAGAGAAGAATGGAAGCTATTTTAAATGAGCTAGAGAGTGACCTTGAGAATGCTAAAACAAATGAAGATGAGATATTTGAAGCTGAAGTTGAAGAGAGTAAAGAGAGAAAGCCAATAAGGGCTGTAAAAAAACCAAAAAGAAATGAACCTTGTCCATGTGGAAGTGGTAAAAAATATAAACACTGTTGTGGTAAAAGTGGACCTAAAAAGGGAATTTTGGCATAGAGTTATGAATATAAACAGAAAATTTATCCATAAAATAATAAGACACTATTTAAAATATGATAAAGATAACCCTTTTATTTTTGTATCTATGTTACTAGCTTTTATGGGAATTGCTACAGGAGTTATGGTACTTATGATTGCAATGGGTATTATGAATGGAACAGAAAAAGAGTTTAAAAAAAGACTATTTGTTATGAACTATCCCATAACTCTAATACCAACCAACTCTAATAGTATAAATAACAATCTAATATTAAAATTACAAAAAGAGTTTCCTAATATGAGATTTAGTCCATACTATACAACACAAGTTATTACAAAGAGTGGTTCTAATGTAAATGGGTCTATTTTATATGGAGTAGATTTTAAAAAAGAGGCAGAAATAAATGAGGTATTTAAAAAAGCGTTAGATAACTCTTCACCTTTAAATAGTAAGTATGATATGATTATTGGAAAGACTTTAGCAGGAACTTTAGGTGTAAGTATTAATAAGAAATTAACTCTGTATTTTTCTGAACAACAAGCTATTGGATTTGGGACAATGCCACTTCAAAAGAGATTTAAAATTATAGGAGAGTTTGATTCAGGACTTAAAGCTTATGATAAAGCTATAATATATAGTTCCTTAGAGGCCTTTGAAAAAATTTTAAAAAGAAGAGTAGGCTACTATGATGGTCTTCATGTATATACTAAACATGCTATAAGAAACTCTAAGAGATTAAAAGAGTTTTTAAGAGTAAATCATCTTTCATCTATTATAGTTGAAGGGTGGTGGGAGCAAAATAAGAGCTTCTTTTCTGCTATGGAAATGGAAAAAACAGCTCTATTTTTAGTTCTACTTCTTATTATTTTAGTAGCATCATTAAACATCATTTCATCTCTACTAATGACTGTCATGAGTAGAAGAAGTGAAATAGCTCTCTTAAGAACACTTGGTGCTTCAAAATGGGAGATTAAGAGAATATTTTTTAAATTGGGTATTATTATTGGAGCTAGTGGAATTATTGCAGGAACAATTTTAGGATTTATTGGAATATGGATATTAAAAACTTTTGATATAGTACCTCTATCTGTAGATGTATATGGTTTTTCAAGACTACCTGTTGATTTAACAACAACTGATTTTATATCTATTATAATAGGAACAATTATTATTGTAATCTTATCCTCTCTATATCCAGCATTCAAGGCTTCATCAACAGACCCACTTACTGTTTTAAGGAATGAGTAAGTAGTCTATTTTTATCTTTGAGGTAAAAATACCTTAAAGATTTATGTAATAAATTTGAAAACATATTATTTTTTTAATTTATCTGAACGAGGATAAATAAAGACGGCTTTTCTTAAAACAGAGATTTTCTCTGGTTCATCAACAGCATAAGCTTTTAGCATTACAGTAATTGGAGTGTCTTTTGTTGCATCATTTACTAATCTTTCTTTAGTAGCAAGAACCATAACTTTTTTAGCCATTTTACCTGGATTTAGAGTTAACTCTTTAAATCTTTTAATTTTAATTTTTCCTTTATACTTACCAATAATCTCTAATTTATAAGTATGTTTTTTAGGTTGAGTATTTTGAAAAAGTAGTAAAAAGTTATTTTCAACAAGATTATCATCTTTTACTTTATAGAGTTGAGTTGTCTTATTAATATTTAAAAGCATATACTCTTTTTTACCACTCATTACAACTAAACCACCAATAATTAAAACTAAAGCTACAAGATACATTATAGTCTTACTTCGTAGAAATTTAGTCTTTTTACCATTTACAACTTCATTAATACTACTCCATTGAACAAGAGACTCTTTTCCAAGTTTACCCATAACTTTAGTACAAGCATCAACGCACTCTAAACAGTTAATACACTCTAATTGTGTACCTTTTCTAATATCAATATGTGTTGGACATACAGTTACACAGTGTTGACACGCTGTACACTCTGCATTCTCCTCACCATGTTCTTTTAAATCTTTCTTTTTAAATACTATTTTCTCTTTATGTTCATTATAGATATGTCCACCTCTCTTTTCATCATATATAGCTTGAAGAGTATCTTCATCATATAAAACAGATTGAACCCTTGAGTATGGACAAACATAAATACACCAATCCTCTTTAAGAAAAATAACATCATATACTAAAAATGCTACAATTCCTAACCAAAATCCTAATAAAATTGTATGGTCTAATGGATGAGATAGATAGTTAAAAAAATCTTCTGGTGGAACAAAAAACCACAAAAAGTTAGCTGAAGCTATAAGTGAAAGTAGTGTCCATATAAGAATTGCTATAATCCTCTTTACTTTGTTTTCAGGCTTACTATAATCTGGCTCTTTTTGCTTATTGCTTATTCTCTTTCTAAGTTTTAATAGTTTAGTCTCTATTAAATCTCTATAGATAACTCTAAATATAGTTTGAGGACATGCCCAACCACAAAATGCTCTCCCCCCCACAGCAGTCAGTGCAAATATACCAATAAAAAGAAGCATCAATAGAAATGGCATTAAATATAGCTCTTGCATATCAAATGCTGTTCCCATTAATTGAAGCTGTTTTTTATCAAATGATAATAAAAATATATGATTACCATTTATTTTTATAAAAGGTAATACTAAAGAGAAGATTGTTGCTATTACATAAGCATAATAGCGTTTAATCCTATATGTCATAAAAGACTCCTTGTAATTTTTTGATATAATACTCACATAATATAAAAAATAAGATATAATCTTACTTAGTATATTTAAATATTATAATAAATATAACATTAAGTTATAGTCTATGTGAGAAAAAGTGACAAAAGGATAAGTTTTGCCTAAAGTTAAGTGTACCCATTGTCAATTAGAGTTTGATAAATCTATTATGATTACTGAAGATAATAATCCTAATGTATATTTCTGTTGCAATGGGTGTCAGGGGGTCTATCATCTACTAAAAGAAGATGGACTTGATAGCTTTTATGAAAGAGTTGGAAATAGTAAATTAGCTCCACCAATAGCAGATAATCAAGATAGTAGTAGTTTTGATATGGATAGTTTTAAGCATAGATATATAAAAACTACTAAAGATGGGTTTAGTTCTGTTGATTTAGTAATAGAGGGTATTCACTGCTCTGCTTGTATATGGCTAAATGAAAAAGTGCTATCTCAAAAAGATGGAATTATAGAAGCTTCAATTAATTTCACAAACAATAAAGCTAAAATTATATGGGACGAAGATACTATTAAACTCTCTACTATTATAGATACTATTCGCTCTATTGGATATAATGCATACCCATATAGTAAAAGTAGTGAAGATATAAAGGCAACTAAACAGAAAAAAGACTATTTTATGAGAATGGCAGTTGCTATCTTTGCTAGTATGAATATTATGATGATAGATATAGCAAAATATGCAGGTTTTTTTATGGGAATGGAAAAAAGTACTCTCCATTTAGTCCATATTACAGAGTTTATATTTGCTACTCCTGTTCTATTTTATAGTGGTTGGATTTTTTTTAGAGGTGCATATTTTGGACTAAAAAATAGAATAGTAAATATGGATTTATTAGTTAGCTCTGGTGCAACGCTAACATATATATACTCTCTATATATATTATTTGGTGGAAAGGGACATAGCTATTTTGACTCTGTTGCTATGATTATTACATTTGTTTTAGTTGGTAAATATTTAGAGGTTTTAGGTAAAAAGAATGCTGTTGATACAATGGATAAAATTCGTTCTCAAATTCCACTAGAAGCAACGATTGTAGAAGATGGAGTTAAAAAGGTAATCTCTATTGATAGTATCAAAGTTGGAGATATATTAGAGGTTAAAACTGGAGAGAAAGCTAGTGTCGATGGTATTTTAATTGGTTCATCAAATGGAACTTTTGATGAAAGTAGTTTAAGTGGAGAGTCCAATTCTATTGAAAAAAAGAGTGGAGATACCATATATAGTGGTACAATAAATGTAGGAGAGGTAATAAGATATACTGCTACAAAAGATTATGCTAACTCGACTCTAAATAGTATAGTGACACTTATTGAGGAGTCTCTAAACTCTAAACCAAAAATAGAAGAGAGAACAAATGAAATATCTAAATATTTCTCTTTAACAATTTTACTATTATCTATAATGAGCTTTGCTATCTGGTACTACCAGAGTAGAGATTTTGAACAAGCTCTAATTATTTCTATATCTGTAATTGTTATTGCATGTCCATGTGCCTTAGCATTAGCTACTCCTATCGCATCACTCTTAGGTATTTCTTGGGGAGCAAAAAATGGACTACTATTTAAAGAGGCTAAATTTATTGAGACATTTTCAAAAGCCAATAGCATAGTATTAGATAAGACAGGCACAATTACAGAGGGGAAACTTACTATAGTAAAAATAGATGGAACTATAAACCGAGAAGAGGTAGCTACTCTCTATGCTTTAGTTAATAGCTCAACTCATCCTGTAAGTTTAGCTATAAAGAGATATTTAGAAAAAGAGTATAATAATATAGATATAGTAGAACTGAAAAATATTGAACAGATTGGTGGAAAAGGTTTAAAAGCAATATATAATGGTAAAGTTATTTTAGGTGGAAACTCAAATCTTCTACTAGAGGAGTATAAGAGTGATTATACCCAATATCACTTTGCAATAGATGGAAAAAGAGTTATCTCATTTGAGCTAGATGATAAGATAAAAAATGGTGCAAAAGAGCTTATAGAGTATCTATATAGTATAGAGGTAGAGCCTATTATGGCAACAGGAGACAATAGAGAGGTAGCCCTAAGAGTAGCTAAAGAGATTGGTATAAAAGAGTTTAAAGCAGAGTTATCTCCAATAGATAAAGCAAACTATATAGATAATTTAAGAAAGAGTGGCAAGATTGTAGTAATGGTTGGAGATGGAGTTAATGATGCAGTAGCTCTATCTAAAGCCAATATTGCTATTGCTATGGGAAATGGAGCTGATATATCTTTAGCTATTAGTGATATTGTTATTCTAAATAACTCTCTAAAATCAATAAAAAACGCATTTATAATATCAAGAAGAACATTTAAATTTATTAAGCAGAACTTGGCAATATCTTTAATATATAATTTAATAACTATTCCAATAGCAATGTTAGGGTATGTTATACCACTTATTGCTGCACTATCTATGAGTTTAAGTTCACTTCTAGTTGTTGGAAACTCAATGAGAATAAAAAATGATAAACTATTAGAGGATTAAGATGAGGTTTCAGAGATGTAGAATGCTTTTTGGAGAGGAGAATTTTCAAAAACTTCAAGAGGCTAAAATATTAATATTAGGAGTTGGTGGAGTTGGTTCTTATGTGCTAGATTGTCTATACCGTTCTGGAGTAAAAGATATTACCATATTAGATTATGATACATATGATGAGACAAATCAAAATAGACAGATAGGAAGTGAAGCTATTGGAGAGCTTAAAACAAAGAGATTAAAAGAGCTATATCCAGAGATAAAAGCTATAAATCAAAAGATGGATATTAGATGGGTTAGAGAGTTTAATTTTGAACCTTATGATTTAGTTATTGATAGTGCAGATACAACTAAAATTAAGATTGAGTTAGCTAAAAGGGTATATAAAAAGCTAATAATGTCAACAGGTTCAGCAAAAAGATTTGATGCATCAAAAATAGAGGTAGCTTCAATTTGGAAGAGTTATGGAGATGCACTAGCTAGAAAGATTAGAAATGAACTAAAAAAAGATAAATTTAATAGAAACTTTACTGTTATATTCTCTCCTGAAGAGGATAAATGTATAGATAAAGGTTCATGCGTTGCTGTAACAGGAGCATTTGGGCTTACAATATGCTCAGAAGCTATTAAAAGAGTTTTAAAAATTTGATGGAACATTACCAATTTGATAAAATGGTGTTTACTGTTACCTCTAATCCCAATATCTCTATCTAATTGTAAACTCAACCTTAGCAATAATAGGCTCATAAGCTTCATCTGTTCTATGTCTAAATGCTCTCATGCCTATAGAGCTATTAGCTCCATTAATCTTTAATCCTTTGGTTTTTATAATATTCTTAGTAAGTGGAGTAGCTGACAAAATTACATAAACACTACTCACCTCTTGTGGGCAATTTCCACAACTCTTATAGCACTCTATAGGTGGTTTGATATTGAAATCTTGTTGAAAATTTAAAACACCATTTACAGGATTTGGTGTTTGTGCCATAATAAAAGGTTCACCATTTTCAATGCTAAATATAGTCAAATATCCACTATTTCCATGGGTATCTACTCTAAAGCTAAGGAGTTCGCCCTCTTTAAAACTCTTTTTTCCTAAAATAGAGATTGTCTTTTTTGGTGGTGGTGTGGATTTTGTTTTAAAAAATTTAGCTATGGTTGTATATTTTAGCTCACTGGTAGAGGCTGATAGTTGTGGGTGGTGTGGTGTAGAGTCTGCTCTTTTAGCATTTTGAATAATCTCATTTTCCATATTTTGACGCACATTCATTAAACGATTTGAGATACCTCCGTTTTGAAATTGATGTATAAAAGCATTGGTAAACATTCCACCATCAGGAGTATCAAGCGACTCTTCATTATCCTTAGAGGCACTAAGAACAATATACTCTCCTCTATTTAATCTACTCTCCATAGGTCTAAAAGCTTTAGTTTGAATAATGCCACTCACTTGGCTTTCATTAATAGTTTTTGGTTTTGGTTTATCTCCAAAGGCTTTAAATGCTGTTCCACTATGACAAGAGTCAAATAGAACTAACTTTTTAGCTTTAATAGCATTAAGGTAGCCAAATAGAGTATCATCTATAAAGAGCTTATTTTTTACTCCATCACTTAAAACTAAAGCCTCATCTTCTCCGTCGGCTTCATCTCCATTTTTATCTTTGGTATGGTAGCCATGACCTGTATAGTAGAAGATAAAATTATCATTAGCTTTTAGCTTAGCATAGTTAGTAAGATATGACTCTAAATTCATAGACTCATGACTATTTATAACTGTTACATGAAATCCCCAACTTCTAAAAAGCCTTTCCATTCGAGCTACATCTTTTTTTACTCCATTAAGGTCAAATTTTGTTCCCATATAGTCGCTAACGCCTAATATTAGAGCCTCTTTCTGTTGAGCTATAGAAAATGATGTTAGTAGAGCTGTTATTGTTAAAATTTTAAGTGTTTTCATTTTTTCTCTTTTTTGTGTAGTTAAAATCAATAATTTAAGGAGTTATTGTTATATTTATTAAATAAAGCAGGAAATAGTTTTACCTCCTTATCAATAGTTCTAAATGACTTATCCCTTGCCATCTCCAACTCATATCTGTTTTGCAAATTCATCCAGAACTCTGCACTATTTCCAAAAAACTTAGACAATCGCAGAGCAGTATCGGCTGTTATGGCTCTTTTTTTGTTGACAATCTCATTAATTCTACGAGGTGTAACCTTTAATGATTTGGCTAAACTGTTTTGACTAATCCCAAAAGGTATCATAAACTCCTCTAGTAGTATCTCTCCTGCATGTATCGGTTCTATTTTCTTCATCTCTCTCTCCTAGTGATAATCTACCATCTCAACATCCAAAGCAAAACCACTCTCCCACCTAAAGCAGATTCTAAATTGTCTATTGACTCTAATGCTATATTGACCCTCTCTATCTCCTGATAGCTTTTCTAATCTATTGGCAGGTGGTATTTTTAAGTCATCCACATCTATAGCTGAATCTATCATTAGAAGTTTTCTATATGCTATTCTCTGAATATCGTGAGGTAACTTTTTTGAAAACTCTCTTTGATAGATTTTTTTGGTCTCTTTGCATCTAAATGTTTTAATCATGTGTCATTATAGCATATATGTCGTTATATGTAAAGGACGGTTTTTACAACCCCCCAATAGCAAATGTAGTATCTCCATTTAGATATATAGTAGGCTCTTGTTTATGGTTAAATGCCTCTTTTGCAAGTTTTGGCAATTTAAACTTAACATACTCTGCTATCTCATTAATTGAGAGCTTATAATCAAAGCTATATACCATCTTATTATCCATCGCATCAAGCACAGTATAGGTAAAAATCCCATGCTTCTTATACCCATCAATAGCATTCTGTTTACTAGAAGCCCCCGCAATAATAGCACTTCCTACATTGCCCCCAAATCTATTGACCGAGGTACTTAGCAACTCTTTTGAAGCCATACTTCCACTTTCACAAGTATCAAGCAAAATAACCGATTTTACAGCTTTAATCTGACTCATTATCTCTTTAAATGTTTTTTGGTTAATCGCCTCTGTGGTGACATCTGAACCATTGGCACAACCATAAGGGATAAAGTAGTAATCTCCATCTTTGTCATTGGTAATCCCATGACCTGAAATATACAAGACAAATACATCATTAGCATCTACTTTTTGGGCTATTTCGTTGACCTTTTGTGCTATCTGCTCTTTGGTTACTTGGCTATCTTTTAGTGCGTAGGTGTTGACTGTGCCAAATACAGATTTTCCAATCTGTTTGAGTTTGTCGCTTAACTCTTTGGCATCGTTATTTGGAAACTTCAAATCAAGTGAGTCATCTTTGTAGTCATTAATAGAGAGAGTAAGCAGGTGCAAGTTTGGTTTTTTCTCAGCTTTTTTACTGTTGACTATCGTAATGGTTGGTCTGTTTGATAAAATATCTCCTTTTTGATTGGTCGCATCAAAAGAGATAGTATGCTCTCCACTTGGAATAGAAATTTTCTGCTCAATAATCATACACGCTCCAATGGTCTCTTTTTTTACTCTAAAGGCTTTTGTTCTGCTTAGGTATCTGATGGCTTTATTATCAACATAGAAGTTTAGATTCTCTACCCCTCCACCCTCATCACAAACCTTTACACCTATCTCTGTACTCTCTGCTTCTATGGTGTGTGAATTGGTCATAATCTCAACTCTTGGAGGTAATCCTGAATTTAAAAGGCTATCAATATCAATTCCTTGTGCATAAGAGCTAATATCTTCGCCATTAATCGCTTTTGTTATAAGGTCTGGTCGGTAGAACTGTTTTCTAAATCGGCTTACATCTAAAAACTTTGCTTCTTTGTCTGCTCCTTGGTTAATGTGGTAGCCTATATACTGCTCTGCTCCTTTTGAGGCATTATAAAAGCCCTCTGGTGTCCATACCACCCACTTATTATCTTTACTTACAAAAATATTTAATTGAGGTCTCATCTGTGGTTTTAATTTAGACAAGTCCCAAACCCTAATAGTCTGGTCACCACTTCCTGAGACCAATCTATCTCCATCAAGAGCAATAGACCAAACTTCGCCTGTGTGTCCTACTAGGTTGGCAATCTCTCTGCCCTCTAAACTGTAGATTTTTAGCTGTCCATTTGAGCCACCTGAAATAATATAGTTTTTATAGAAGCCGTAACAGTTGTGTCCTAATCCATGGGTAGAGCCTCTTGTAATTTTAGCAATGGTTCTGCCACGCTTTTTAATTAAGAGTGTGGCATCACTATATCCATAAGCTCCCCCTTTGGTATGGATAAGAGAGTACTCTTGATAGGTGGTTGAAATTCTATTAAATCTATCTAAATTTATATTTTTTATCTGCATGGTTTTTAGATTTAGAGTTTTTTGAATTGATGAACAATTTTTACGACTACAATCATCTTCATTCCCCCAACCAATAGTATCTCCTCTAATACCTACACTCCAAACTACCTCTCCTACCCCCTCTATCTTTTTTAAAACTCTGCCATTTTTTATACTCCAAATATATATCTCATTATTATCTCCCCCTGCTGAGATGGCTGTTTGATTATCCAAAAAATTAACTGCAATTACTGCATTTTTATGTTTTTTAAAAGAGGATATCTTTTGATAGTTTTGGGTTTTACTATAGATATTTACATTTAAAGGATTAGCTCCTGCTCCTGCTATTAAAAACGCTCCATTAGGGGAGTAGGCTAATCCACTAGGTACAGTTTCACTTTTAATCTTTTTTAAAAGATTTAAATTGGTATCAAATATTAGTATCTCTCTGCCATAGCCACAAACAGCGATATGTTCTTTTGAGGTGGCAAGATACTGTAACTTATAATTAGCTTTAAAGCTTTTTACTATTTTTTTTGTCTGTATATTGTAAAGAGCTATTTGATTGTCAAATCCTGCTGTTATGGCAAAATAGTTACCATTTTTTTGAATTATCTTAACGGCATAGACCTGCTTTGTATGAAAAGAGAGTGTATCTTTTAGTCTAAAATCAGATACTTTCCAAATTTTGGCTGTTTTGTCTGATGAACCAGAGATAAGATATTTTCCATCTTGGCTAAAAGAGAGGTCATTGACTATATTGGTATGTGATTTTAGAACTTTTATAAGTTTGCCTGTGGGGTAATTATAGATTCTAATAGCATATCTCTCTCCACTCTCTCTTGTTCCTGACAAATATCCCCCAATAGCCAAAAACTTATTATTAGGACTTAAAGCCATAGCAAAAATCTTTCCCTCATTACCTGCTCCTATCTGCCCCAAAATCTTTCGTTTCTCTTTTCCTGTTTTGCTATCCCATACCCTAATGGTTTTATCATCAGAAGCAGAGATAATATCGCCTGATTTGGTAACGATAATATCTTTTATGAGTGCTGTATGCCCTTTGGTATCAAGTTGTAAAATGGCTTCTTTGGTAGAGGCTTGGTTAGAGGTGCTGTTGTGGTGTGGGGTTGGGTTGTTTGGGCTACATGCTGTTAGTAGTAGGACTGTTAGGATTTGTAGTAGGTTTTTCATTTTTTCCTCCCTTGTGTGGTCTGTTTTCCCGTAGGGGTAGCCCTTGTGGCTACCCTAAATGTGGTATATATTATCCATAAAGGATACCCCTACAACAATCAAACAATATTCTACCATTAGTTTGGTTAATTTTTGAGGAAATCTTGGGAAATTTTATTAGGTGTTTTTTTTAATTTGTTTTTGTGATTTTAATTTACTGCATATATCTTTAAATTTTAATACAAAAATGAAAAAAATAAGAGAATATTAAAAATCTAATGGAATATTACCACTATCAATAGCATAGTTATATAAAAACTGATATAAATCAGCACTCCACTCATCTTTATATATCTTTTCTAATTTAGGGCAGATTTTAAAAATCTCATCT
>JALWDJ010000067.1 GCA_027014605.1 Campylobacteraceae bacterium | reverse complement strand
TCTCATAGAGTGGTTAAAATCAACAGATATTTATAGAAGTTCTATAGGGTTTCTTTTAAAATTAAGAGATAGATTAAAAGAGATTAAGAAGAGATTTTTTTCAAAAGAGAGTAGTTTTATATATGAGATGAAATCTTTTTATTATTATATTAAAAATTTTAAAAATAGGAATAGATAGTGGCAAAGTATGTACTGTTTGATACAGAGACAACAGGTAATGAAGATAGTGATAAAATCATTCAGATAGGTGCAATGGTTATTGATGGTAGAGGAGATACTAAGGTATATGATGAGTTATGTGGTACTAAAACCCCAATTAAGATAGAGGCTATGGAGGTACATAATATAGTACCAGAGCTTATTGAAGGGAGACCTCCATTTACAGAGAGTAGTTTTTATAGAGATTTATTATCTCTTAATAGTCCAGATAACTACCTAATTGCACATAATATAAATTTTGATTTAGGAATGTTAATAAATGAGGGGTTTAAAAATCGTATGCAGTTAATTGATACTCTTAGATGCTCAAAACATCTCTATCCCAACTCCCCATACCATAGACTTCAATATTTTAGATATGCTTTAGAACTCTATAAAAAAGAGAAAGAAGAGGCAAAAAAATATAATATTACTATAAAGGCTCATGATGCAATAGGAGATGTTTTAGTTATGAAACTACTTCTATCTAAATTGGTAGAGAAAATTAGACTTAATTATCCCAATATAAATCCTATGAAAAAGTTAGTGGAGTTAACACAACAGCCTGTTATGTTACAGATTTTTGGATTTGGTAAATATAAGGGAGAGAATATAGAGTTAATAGCTAGAAAAGATATGGGTTATATTAGATGGATGTATAAGAATATGGAGTTAGATGAGGATATGCAGTTTACTTTAGAGCATATTATGGAGAGATATAGCTAATTCTCCACAAAAAAAGAGTATAGTTCTAAAAAAATAAGCGAGATAAAATGAATAAAACAGTTTTATTATTAGTAAGTAGTGCTATATTAAATATTGCTATAGCAAAAGATAATATAAAAATTATTGATAAACCGATAGTATTTAAAAAAGAGAGAATAGATTTAACAAAAGAGTATATTAAAAAGCATTATGGATTTAAGGTTGATAATATAGAGATAACTCCTAAAATAATTGTTCTACATTGGACTGCTGATATGAGTTTTAAAAAATCATTTAATAGATTAAAACCTCAAAGACTATTTTCAGATAGAAAAGATATTGCAAAAGCTAGTGCTTTAAATGTATCTGCTCAATTTTTAGTTGCAAGAGATGGAACTATATATAGACTTATGCCAGAAAATTGGATGGCAAGACATGTTATAGGGTTAAACTACTACTCTATTGGAGTAGAGAATGTTGGTGGAAAAGGTAATAAAAAAGAGGATTTAACAAAAGCTCAGTTGGAGTCTAATATTAAGTTGATTAGATATCTAAAGAAAAAATATCCAACTATTAAAAAGTTAATAGGTCATTATGAGTATAGAGAAGAAGAGGGAACTCCTGAATGGCTAGAACTAGATAGTGGGTATAGAACAGAGAAAAAAGACCCTGGTAAAAAATTTATGAGAGAGATAAGAGAAAGAGTTAAAGATTTAAATCTAACAAAATAAATGATAAAGGCAATAGTAAATGCAAAAATAGTTACATCAGAAGAGATTTTAGATGGATATACTCTTATTTTTAATAAAAAAATTATATCTATTCAAATAGAAGTTCCCTTTAATATAGAGACGATTGATGCTAAAGGTGCATATCTTAGTGCAGGTTTTATAGATATACATATTCATGGCTCAAATGGAGCTGATGTTATGGATGCTACATATAGTAGTTTAGAAACCATATCAAATAGTCTAATTAAAACAGGTGTAACTTCATTTTTAGCTACTACAATGACTATGTCAAAAGATAGAATTTTAGAGGCACTCTTAAATATTAAAAAATATAGAAATAGTGTTACAGGAGCAAAGATTTTAGGAGTTCATCTTGAAGGTCCTTTTATAAATCCAACTAAATCTGGAGCTCAAAATTCAAAATATATATTAAAGCCAGATATTAAATTTATAGAGGAGTATTTAGATATTATAAAACTAATTACTCTTGCACCAGAGGTAGAGGGAGCTAGAGAGTTTATATTATATCTTAAGAAAAACTATCCTTATATACTCTTAAGTATAGGACATAGTAGTAGCAATTATAAGCAGACTAAAGAGAGTTTTAAATGGGGTATATCTCATGCAACACACCTATTTAATGCTATGAACCCACTTCACCATAGAGAGCCAAATATTATAGGAGCAGTCTTAGAAGATGATAATATTAGCTGTGATATTATTGCTGATACTATACATATCCACCCATCTCTATTTAAGATACTCTTTAAACTCAAAGATGATAAATTAATCTTAATTACAGATGCTATGAGAGCAGGGTGCTTATATGATGGAGAGTATAGTTTAGGAGGACAGAGAGTTTTTGTAAAAAATGGTGAAGCTAGATTAAGAGATGGAACTCTTGCAGGTAGCGTACTTAAACTAAATAGTGCTTTAAAAAATTTTAAAAACTACTCTAATATCTCACTCCCTAAATTAATCTCTATGGTAACCTCAACTCCTGCTAAGAGATTAAATTTAAACTTAGGTGAGTTAAAAGAGGGTTATCCTGCTGATATGGTGCTATTTGATAGCAATTTTAATATTATTAAAACTTTTATTGGGGGTTCTCTAGTGGTGAACTATCACTAACTAAAAAACTCCAATGAGTCTAAACACCGACAAGAAAAA
>JALWDJ010000066.1 GCA_027014605.1 Campylobacteraceae bacterium | reverse complement strand
TTATTAGAGGCATAAGATTTTGAGAACTCCCTAGTTATAATTGGAGTCATAGCACTTGTAAATAGAAAACACATTGCAGAGATACTATAGGCTAATCCATAAAATCCTGTTTGAGTGCTACCTGCTATCTTTTGAAGTAACCAAATATCAAAAATTCCTGATAAAACTCCAATAATACTATATACTAATAGTGGGTGGCAATACTCTATAAACTCTTTAGATATATCTATAATTGAAAATTTAATAAAAATGTTTTTAAATATATCTCTTTTTATAAATAGCCATATTAAGACTCCAATAAAAGATATAAGTGATATATAGTGAAATAGAAAATATCTATCTAAATTAAAAGTTGTAAAATAGATTAGATAAAAGAGAAGTAGTAGAGATAGTATCTTATTTATTATCTTTATAGACTCAACAGATATAGTTAAAGCATAGGCATCTGAGATTTTTATTAAAATTTGTATAAACCATACTAAAAAACCAAAAGCTAATCCCATATATATATATCTAATAGGGATATTTGGTAGAAATAGATTGCTATATCCAAAATAGATAATTATAGATATAGAGATAGCTAATATTAGAAATATAGCTAATGAGTATAGTAGATAGAAACTTATTAACTCTTTTCGTTTAGAGTCTGCAGATAGCTTTGTAAAAAAGGCTATAGATGTCCCCATATCTAAAAACCCAATAACCTTAGCAAAAAAATCTTGCAGATATATAAATTGCCCATAGGCGATTGGAGCTAATGCCTTTGGAACAATAGCTACTAAGATAGCACCCATAACTCCATTTATAATATTTGAGATTAGTTTTATGCTGTAGCGTCTCTTTAGGCTATCTTCCATCTATGATTTTATTAACTCTTCAAATGTAATATTTTCATCTTCAATATCATCTAAGATATTAAATTTAGCCCATATTATAAAATTGAGTATTGCAAATAGTTTTAATCCATTTTTGCTATCCTCTAACCAACCCTTAGATAGTATCATCTCTTCTATATCAATAGATAGATACTCTCGTATTAAATCTATATATTTTAATATAAAAGATTTTATATCCTCTAATATATCACTACTATATAACCATCTATTTATTGGCATAGTAGGACCACTCTTTTTTGCATTAGTTACATACTCTGGAAGATGTTTTTTAAGTATTTTTCTAAGAAATCCTTTCTGTCCATATCTGCTCTTTACCTCATCTGGAACACTCATTAAAAACTCATATAGTCTATAGTCCAAAAATGGACTTCTATTCTCAACAGAATATCTCATTGTTGCAATATCTACAAAATGGTTTCCTGAACCAATAACAGTAAAGGTATTTGCATACCCCATAATATTATATAAATCACCATATTCTAAATCTCTATGTGATATTTCAAAATATCTATCTGCATTATCTCTTATTCTCTTTTCAATCTTCTCTTTATCCTCTTTAAAATCATATCTAAAGCTTGATAGAGACTCACAATGCCATACTCTATAATCAAATAGTATCTGATAAGCAGTTGCCAATTTTCTATTTAATTTTATAAATAGTCTTGATAAAAACTCACTATATGGTAATCTATTATAGGTATATTGAAATATCTTATCTATCTTTCTTACATGTCCACCCTGCCAAGGGTAACCACCAAAAAGCTCATCTCCTCCAACACCTGTTAATATAACTTTTGTACCATTCTCAATCGCTAATTTTGAGAGAGCATAGAATATTAAAACACCTGAGTTGATAAAGATTTCATCATAATGTTTAATAATAGATACAATATTTTTATTATAATAGTCATAGTTTAATATGGTTTTACTATAGCTTATATTTAAATCTTTAGCCAATCGCTTAGGGATAACTATATCTGTATTATTTTTTTCAATACTCTCTTTGTCTGCTATATCAGCACCAAACGCAAAAAAGTCACTACCTTTTATCTCATTAGAGAATTTAGCAATAGATGTCGAGTCCAACCCACCACTAAGAAAGATACCAACAGGAACATCACTTCTTAGTCTCAACTCAATAGAGGATTTATATAGCTCTATAAATCTTCTCTCTATCTCCTCTTCAGTAGTTTTTAATGGCTTTATTTTAGGATTATACCATCTCTTCTCCTCTATCTCTCCATCTTTATATATAATATATGAGGCAGGATTTACATTAAAAGTATCTCTATATAGAGATAGAGGTTGAGGTAGAAACCAACATGTAAAATTAATCTCTATATTTGTTTTATCAATCTCTAATTTTTTTAACTTTTTAAGAGCTTTAACTTCAGAGGCAAATAGTAGATTTTTATTATCTTTAGTATAATATAGTGGTTTTTCTGCAAATCTATCTCGAATTAGATACTTTATATCTCTTTTAGTATCTATTAGAACTATTGCAAACATACCATTTAATCTATTTAAAAAATCTATTCCATACTTATTATATAGAAATGGTATTATCTCAACATCAGAACTACTTTTAGGAGTAAATTCGCTCTTATGCTCCTCTAATAGCTCTATATAGTTAAATATCTCTCCATTTAGATATACTACTACTCCATTATATATAAATGGTTGCATACCATTATCACTTAAATCATGAATTGATAATCTATTAAAGGCTACTCTCCAACCATTTCCCTCTCTAATACTGCTCATATCAGGACCTCTATTAGATATGGTATTTCTCGCCTCTTCTAAATTAAAATCTTCATTTCCAAAATATCCCACAAATCCACACATTAAATATCCTCTATCTTAAACTCTCTTTTTAATATATCTTCTACTATCTTTTTACTATTACAATCTTTAGAGGA
>JALWDJ010000065.1 GCA_027014605.1 Campylobacteraceae bacterium | reverse complement strand
TAAAAAATGGCTGGACAGTTTTATAGACTTCAAAAAGCCACCAAAACCCCGAGATATAGAGATTTTAAAAAGATTAGAAGTAGAGATTAAAGATAGTAATTATTATAATATTTTGAGAACTTAAAATATCAAATGGTTATCTTTTCCTTTTTAAAATCCAAAATAGGAGAGCAAATATAGATAGTATAGGTAATAGAATTTGTATCCAAGCTGATATTTTTATGCTTTTATTTACAATATCTTTGTGCATTGTATTATCTATTTCTACTCCTGCCATATCTGCAATATGGCTCATAGCAGATACTGCTAAATCTCCATCTGGAATAGTCTCATGACAAGATAGGCATACCCCTTGACGGTCAAGTTTATCTCTTATATCTTTTGGGAGAGGATTTGCTAACCTCCAATGGTTATCGACTGTTTGGACTTGTGTTCCATTCTCATCTATCATAACAGAGTAGTCATGTTTTAGATTAGGGATAGATGGTATCTGCTCATCTATCTTTTTGGGTAAAACTCTTCTATCTGCACTCATCAAGTCAATAATAGTCGTTTTACTCTGGTCACTAAAGTATCTACCTCCATTAATTCCCATTCCAAGAGCCTTTTTTGAGGTGTGACAACTCTCACAACTTCTCGATTTTTTACTTATGGTATGTGGTTGAACTTGTGACATTGTAATAGCATTCTGCCCCTCTTCTCCTGCTCCCTCTACATTTGAAATTTTAAATATATGGTTCTCTAAGAGAGCTTTTCCATCTTTTCCTATAACTGTAATTGTTGTTTGACAACCAGGAATTGTAGGCGATACTCTCCCCTCTCCATTTATGCTAAGTGCTGGATTTTCCCATCTAAGATAACTTCTTGTCTCTGTAACCTTTCCATCAACTAAAAAGTCTCTTAGACTCTTCTCTCCTGTATTTCCATGAATATCATGATATTTTGATGCCTTTAGATAGTCGGGATTTTTATTACCTTTAGAGTAGTCTATCTTAACATGACAACCATAACACTGTGGAGCCCAAGTAGCATGACATGTGTAGCACTCCAGTTTACTACTGTGTGCCTCTATCTTATCCATAGCCACTAGAGCCTTTTTAGATAATTTCTCCTCCTCTTTTAATAGCTTTAGAGGTTTTAGAGTAATATCTTTTCCTGAAGATAGGTGCATAATAATCTTATTTCCATCTTTTACAGCTTTGGTGAGAGGATTACCTCTTGCACTTAGCAAAAATCCATCTTTTATATCTTTAGGGATTGAGCCTTTTTTTAAGTAATCAGCTAGAGTTTTAGTCACTCCTCTACCCTTTCCCCTTTTCTCTCTCATAGAAAATTCATCAGAGTAACCAAGAGGTAACTCCCAAGGATATTTTTTTGTTGTTCCATGACAATCTTGACACTCTATCTCAACAGCTCCTAAGTTTGCACCAACCATAAATCCATCACCATGCATATCATTTGATGTGTGACAATCTTGACACAACATACCTTTAGAGTAGTGAATATCCTCTGTTAGATGTAGATACCTCTTTGTGTGTAGTTTGGGTTGTGCATTTCCCTCATTATCAAATGTTGCCTTATACTCTGTCTCCATTAACCCTTGATAGGATACCCCTATTCTTTTTCCTCTATTGTGACAAGTGGTACATGTCTCAACAGGAATACCTGAATATTTTACTCCATGAATGTTAACTTTAACATCTCTTGATGATTGAATTTGATGAGTTAAAAGATGTCCTCTCTCATTGTGTGGTATAGATGTATCATTTCCTTCATAAAATCCCTCATTTGAGTATGGAATGTGACAACTAGCACACCCCATTCCTCTATAATCTCCTCTTCTACTTCTACCTTTTCCTCCTGTATGACATCTAAGACACTCCTGACGAAGATATGTATATACACTTAGAGATGGGTCTTTTTCAACCTCATCGGCTGTTGGTGCTTTAGGTATTGTTCTCATCTTAGTTGGAAAGGCTTGTGACTCCTTTTTAGATAGAGCTTTCATATACTCTCTATATGTTTTAGTTCCTAATCTCTTGTGGGTATTGTTTAAATCAAAGTTTGACATATAGTGTTTATAACCCTCTTTAGCTCCAAATCCCCATAAAGCACCATGGATTTTACCAGCCTCTGTATTCATAAGAGAACTCCATTGAGCCTTAACCTGCTCTATATGGCACATACCACAAGTGTTAATGTTTATCCATTGGCTTGTAGGAGATGGATAAAAATCTTTAGGTCCTTTATGATTTAGAAAGTATTCTAAAGTTCCAGAGTGAGATATATTCTTATCCTCACTATTAGGATTACCTCCATGACAGACTACACAATCATTCCCTTTGGCTCCAGCCCTTTTAGCAATATCTAAAATCTCTTTCATCATTTTAGAGTCTCTATCTCTAATATGAGCAATTCCACTATGACACTTAATACAACTATTACTATATACTATAATAGTTATTAATATTAATAGATAAATATTTCTCATCTCTTCCTCTTTTTTTTGACATCTTAACACAAACTGTAATGATTTACTCTTATATTTCTTATACTAATAAGATGTTATAATTTAATTTTTAATTAAAAGGATTGATAGATGAATGATATATATGATTTAGTTGTTATTGGCGGTGGTCCTGGAGGAATTGGTGCTGTAGTTGAAGCCAAAATATTAGGACTTGAGAAGGTTTTATTAATTGAGAAAAGCGATAACCACTCTAATACTATTAGAAAATTTTATAAAAATAACAAAAGAGTAGATAAAGATTGGCAAGGTCAAACAGTAGAGTTAGAAGGAAATGTAGAGTTTGTTGACGGAACAAAAGAGAGTACTTTAGACTATTTTGATAAGCTATTAGATGATGAGACCATAGATAGCCAATTTAATTGTGAAGTTACAAAGGTAGAAAAGAGAGATAATATATTTTATATCTACTCAAACTGTGGTGATTTTAGAGCGAAAAATGTGATTATTAGTATTGGTAGAATGGGAAAACCAAATAAGCCTAAATATAGAATACCCCCATCAATTAGAAGTAGAGTAAATTATAATCTTGATAAGTGTGGTAATGGTGAAGATATTATTGTAGTTGGTGGTGGAGATAGTGCTGTAGAGTATGCTTGTGAATTAAGTGCTACTAATAATGTTAGACTCTGCTATAGAAGAGATAAATTAACTAGACCAAATCCAACAAATAGAAAAATGATAGGAGAGTATGCAGAACGAGGAAAGGTCAGACTAAAATTAGGTATGGATATAGAGAGTTTAGAGTCTCAACATGGAAAGATTAAGGTAAATTTCTCTAATGGTGAGAGTAAACTATATGATAGAGTAATATATGCAATAGGTGGAACAACTCCAAAAGAGTTCTTAAAATCTTGTGGCATATCATTAGATAAGAAAGGAGAACCTATATTCAATCCTAATACTTATGAGACAGAGACTAAAGGATTATATATTGCTGGAGATATAGCATTTTCAAGTGGGGGAAGTATTGCAATAGCATTAAATCATGGATATAGAATTGTTAATCATATCTTAAAAAATAGGCAGTAGAGAACTACTACCTATTTAAAAATTTAAAGACCTTTACTGATATGTTCTACTTTACTCATTGCTGTAGCAATACCCATATTAGATTCACTCGCTTTTTGAAGTAACTCTTTTGCTTCACTAATAGCTTTAGCAAGATTATTATCATCTCCACTAAGAGCTACTGCACCATCAACTATACATAGGGTTTTATCCTCTTCAACTTTTACATAACCACTATCAATAGCTACAGATAACTCTTTATTATCCTTAGTATCAATAACAATCACTCCTGTATTTAGTAATGATAAAACTGTTGAGTGTTTAGGAAGAACTCCAAATTCACCCTCACTACCTGGAAGAGTAACTTGTTTTACCTCATCATCAAAAATGACACCATGAGGTGTCACAATTTCAAGTTTCATGAGTTCCATAATTAAACTCCTTCCACTTATTTATTTTTTGCTTGAATTTTCTCATTCTTAGCAATTGCTTCTTCTATGCTACCTACCATATAGAACGCAGCTTCATTCATATCATCATATTTACCCTCAATAAGACCTTTAAATCCTTTTAGGGTATCAGCTAACTCTACATAGACTCCAGGACTTCCTGTAAAGACCTCTGCTACATGGAATGGTTGAGATAGATATTTTTCTATCTTTCTAGCTCTCTCAACTGTATTCTTATCTTCTTCACTAAGTTCGTCCATACCAAGAATTGCAATAATATCTTGTAGGTCTTTATACTTTTGTAAGATAGATTGTACACCTCTTGCAATATTATAATGCTCCTCTCCAATAATTGTAGGGTCAAGCATTCTACTTGTACTATCTAATGGGTCAACAGCAGGATAGATACCTTTTTCTGCAATACTTCTGTTTAGTACTGTTGTTGCGTCTAAGTGAGCAAATACAGATGCAGGAGCTGGGTCAGTTAAGTCATCGGCAGGAACATATACAGCTTGAACAGAAGTAATCGAACCTTTTGTTGTAGATGTAATTCTCTCTTGAAGTTTACCCATTTCACTTGCTAAAGTTGGTTGGTATCCAACAGCTGATGGTATTCTTCCAAGAAGAGCTGACATTTCAGAACCAGATTGAGCAAATCTAAAGATATTATCAATAAACATCAATACATCAAGCCCCATCTCATCTCTGAAATACTCTGCCATAGTAAGACCTGTTAGAGCAATTCTGTTTCTTGCCCCTGGAGGTTCACTCATCTGCCCATAACATAGTGCAACTTTATCAAGTACATTAGAGTCTTTCATCTCAAAGTATAGGTCATTACCCTCTCTTGTTCTCTCTCCAACTCCAGCAAATACAGAGTAACCACTATGCTTCATAGCAACATTATTGATTAACTCCATAATAATAACTGTCTTACCAACACCAGCACCACCAAATAGTCCAACTTTACCACCTTTACTATATGGTGCTAATAGGTCAACTACCTTAATACCTGTCTCAAATACCTCTGTTGCTGTACTCTGCTCTTCAAATGGCGGTGGATCTCTATGGATTGAGCGATACTCTTTTGCAGAAAATTCTCCTGCATCATCAACAGTCTCACCAATAACATTAAAAATTCGCCCTAAAACCTCTTCTCCAACAGGAACTTTAATTGAATCACCTGTAGCTTTTACCTCTTGACCTCTAACTAATCCTTCAGTCATATCCATAGCAATAGTTCTAACTCTACCATCACCAAGTTGTGCAGCTACTTCTAAAACTAATCTCTGTTCTCCACTCTCTAGGGCTATAGTTGTCTCTAATGCCTCATTGATTGCTGGTAGATAACCCTCAAAATCAACATCGACAACTGGACCTAGTACTTGTACTACTTTACCTGTCATTATCTATTCTCCTCTTAATTATTTCAATGATTCCATACCACTGATAATCTCTATGAGTTCAGTAGTAATTGCTTCTTGTCTTGCTTTATTATACTTAACTGTAAGTTTTTTAACCATTTCACCTGCATTATTTGTAGCAGCATCCATTGCTTGCATTCTAGCACTATGTTCAGCAGCTAATGAATTGAGTAGTGCATAATACATCGTATAGTCAATATATTTTTTAACTAAAGCATCTATTAATGTATCATCATCATCAGGTTCTACTTCTAACTCTGACATAGATACACTCTTTAACTCAATAGTAGAACTATCAACTGGTAATATCTGCTGTTCTACTATCTCTTGAGTTATCATATTAACATATCCATTATATACTAAGATAATTTTATCTGTTTTACCTTGAATATAATCTTCTACAAGTGTAGATATAAATCTACTAGCTTTCTCATAATCAGGAGAGGCACTTAAATCTTCTATCTGATTAATCATCTCCACATTATTATATTTAAAAAAAGCTATACCCTTTTTACCAATACCACTTAATCTAATTGTAGAATTTGAGTACTCTCTTCTAAGTTTATTCACTCTTTTAATAGTTTGATAGTTAAATCCACCACAAAGCCCCTTATCAGCAGATACAAATAGAATATCTATAACTTTTGGATTCGGGTTTTCATGGAAAAAAACATTATCTATTCCACCACTACTCTTGTTCATCTTTTGAGCTATCTCATTAAGAAGTTCAGTCAATTTTGATGCATAGACTTTAGAGCGTTTTGCAACCTCTTCTGCTCTTTTAAGTTTAGCTGATGAGACAAGTTTCATAGCACGAGTAGTCTTTTGAGTACCCTTGACACTTGAAATTTTTCTTTTAATCTCTTTTAAATTAGCCATAATTTAGCCCTACTCTGCAAATGCTTCACTAAAATCATCAAGTGCTTCTATAAGTTTAGTCTCAGTATCATCTGTAATTTTTTTCTCTTCTCTAATACTATCTAATATATCAGAGTGTTTTGCCTCCATATAAGCCATTAATTCTGCTTCAAACTTAGTTACACTAGATACAGATATATTGTCAAGATACCCTTTATTACCTGCAAAAATCATTACAACCTGTTTTTCTACAGGAACTGGTGAATATGGTGGTTGTTTAAGAACTTCAACCATTCTAGCACCTCTTTCAAGTTGTGCTCGACTATGCTCATCAAGGTCACTAGCAAACTGTGCAAATGCTTGTAGTTCTCTAAATGATGCTAAATCTAATCTAAGAGTTCCTGCTACTTGTTTGGTAGCCTTAATTTGAGCAGAACCACCAACTCTTGATACAGACAGTCCAACATTAATCGCAGGACGAATACCAGAGTTAAATAGGTCTGTCTCTAAGAAGATTTGCCCATCTGTAATAGAGATAACATTTGTTGGAATATAAGCTGCAACATCTCCTGCTTGTGTCTCAATAATTGGGAATGCTGTAATTGAACCTGCACCATTCGCATCACTAAGTTTAGCAGCTCTCTCAAGTAGTCTTGAGTGAAGATAAAATACATCTCCTGGATACGCCTCTCTACCTGGAGGTCTTCTTAAAATAAGTGACATCTCTCTATAAGCAACTGCATGTTTAGATAAATCATCATAAAAAATAACTGCGTGTTTTGCATTATACATATAGTGTTCTGCAATAGTAACACCAGCATAAGGAGCTAAAAATTGGAAAGCAGATGAGTCAGCTGCTGATGCACTAACAACAATAGTATAATCCATAGCACCTGCCTCTTCTAATTTTTTAACAAGAGATGCTACTGTTGATTGTTTCTGCCCAATTGCAACATATACACAGATAACACCATTACCCTTTTGATTAATAATTGTATCAATTGCAAGAGTTGTTTTACCTGTCTGTCTATCTCCAATAATAAGCTCTCTTTGACCCCTTCCAACTGGTACAAGTGCATCAATTGCTTTAATACCTGTTTGAAGTGGTTCATGAACCGATTTTCTAGCCATAATTCCTGGTGCTTTTGTCTCAAGAAGTCTAGTTTCTTTGATATCTATTGCTCCCTTACCATCAACAGGCTCCCCAAGTGGATTTACAACTCTCCCTAACATCTCATCACCAACAGGAATACTAAGAAGTTTTCCTGTTCTCTTAACACTCATACCCTCAACAATTCCAGCCATAGAGCCAAGAACAACTATTCCAACATTAGCCTCTTCTAGGTTAAGAACCATTCCCTTAACACCAGTTTCAAACTCTACAACCTCACCAGCCATAACACTATTGAGACCATATACAGATGTAATACCATCTGCAACACCTACTACCTTACCAACTTCGTTGATATCTACACTTATCTCGAAATTCTCAATTCTCTCTTTAATTATTGAGCTGATTTCGTCTGCTTGTAATTTATTTGCCACTGCAACTCCTTCCGTTTAGATTACTTTTATAATGATTTTGTAATAAAATCAATTAATTGTTCTTTAACTCTCTGCTTAGAGAAGTTAACCTCAATACCCAAATCATCAACTGTTACTCTTATTCCATCTAAGTCATTTTTAGTTTGGGTTAGTTTAATAGTTGAGCCTGTATATCTCTTAAGTGAATTTTCTAACTCTTTAATATCATCGATATTTAGTTCGTTACTAGATGTAACAATACCACTATACTCATTACTCTCTTTTTGTAACTCTCTATTTAAACTTTTAGCAATAGTAGGAATTAGATTTAATCTATCATTCTCTCCTAATATTTTAATAAAATTAATAAGAGAGCTATCACTATCTTTAACTCCACTTAAAATAAAAGATACTTTATCATCTGATGATATAAGAGGCGAACTTATCTTATTAGATATATTCTTATCATCAAATAGTGTTGCTATGGAGTTTAAAACTTGACTATATATAAGCTTCTGCTCTGGAGATATAACCTCTAATAGAGCTTTAACATATCTTTTTGCTATTAACTCTTCCATATTATGCCACCTTTTTAGATACTAAAGATACAACTTTAGAGCCATCTATTGTAATATCACTACTCTCAATACCATCTTCTAATAACTTCTTAATTGTAGTTTTTACCATCTTTTTCTTCTCTACAATCATCTTATCTTCTAATTGCTTTTCCAATGCTAATAGTATCTCTTCACTCTTTTTAGCAATATTTTCAGCTAAAATTACACTCTCCTCTTTAGCATCAGCAATTATCTCTTTGGCTTTTTCTTGGCTCTTAGCAAGATACTCCTCTGCGAATTTTACCTCATTTTTTGATTCTTGTAGTTTAGCATCTATCTCTTTAATTCGATTTGCTATATCTGCACTTCTATTTTTAAAGAAATCTCTAATAGGATTTGCTACAAGATAATATATAAGTCCTGCAAAAATTGTAAAGTTTAAAACTCTATAAAAAAAATCAGAGTTACTCATGCTAATATCGTGATGTTCACTACCACCTGCTACTGATAATATAGGTAGTACAAAAATGATAGCCAACGCGATTTTATTTAATTTCATTCTATCCTCCTCTCTTTTATAGACTACTAACTTTAGCTTTTAGAGTCTCTTTAAAAATAGGTAACTCTTTAGAGATAGATTTCTCTAATTCATCTCTACTATTTAAGAGTTCATCTAAAAAAGCTTGATATTTACTATCTAACTCTTTAGTTTTGCTCTCAATTTTACTATCTGCTAAAGCTTTAGCCTCATTTACAGCCTTTTCTCTAATAGCATTTGCCTCTGCTTTAGCCTCTGCTAAAATAGCATCAGCCTTAGCATGTAGTTCATCACTATTTCCTGCCATCTCTCTAGCACTCTTTAAATCATTTTCAATAGAGTTATCTCTATCATCCATAAACTTTAACATAGGTTTATAGAGCATATGATTTAAAAAATTAAGAAGAGAGAAGAAAATAACAAGAACAAATAACATCAAACCAAGGTTTAGGTCAAGCATTAAAACTCCTCAAAAAATTTGGCGTATTATAACTTGTTTGATTTAATATATATATTAAAAAAAAAGTCCATTTATAGTTATAAAAGATATAACTATTGATTAAATATTATCTGTTACAATAAGTGGCATTACTTTTATATATTAAAAATTTTCATCTTAAACTATATACTCTCTTATTATCTATTATTAATGAACCATCTTCTGCTAAAATAGCATTTTCAAGGCTCTTATACTCCCCGTGAATATGTGCAGAAACTTTTCTATTTTTGTCAAATTCTATCGCATATTTACTAAATACCTGCTTCCAACTAGGAGTTCTATTTAATCTAGCAAAATACTCTTTAAGTAAAAAATCTATCTCAATATTAAGATTTAGAGAACTATATCCATTGAAATTCTCTTTTAGATTTATACCCATTCCACAAATCATAATATTATCTATAACTTTTGTAATAGTTCCTCCCACTTTAGCATTTTTATAGTATAAATCATTAGGCCACTTTAACCAAAGCTCATCAACAAGTTTACCTAAAATTTCTCTCATAATAAATGAGAAATATATTGAAGCACTCTCTAATGGTAAATCTAATGGGAGAGCATTAATATCTATAGCAAATGAGAAAAAGAGATTTCCCTCTCCCCCTACCCATGAGTTATCTCTACTTCCCACCCCATTAGTCTGATTTTTTGCCACTACTGCAATAGGTGGTTTTAGAGATTTAGCTCTTATCTGCTCTATAAGATATTTTTGTGTTGAGTTTAGAATATTAAAGTAGAGAATTTCCAACTTTTAACCCCCTTGCTACACAATAGGCTTTTGCATCTATAGATTTTTTTGATGGTGGTTGAAGCTGTTTTATCTTAATTGCTCCTACTTCACACCCAATTACTATACCTCTTTTTGTAATCTCTAAAATCTCTCCTGCTCTATTTTGACTACTACAATCTACTAACTCAACACCAAATAGTTTAGTTCCATCTTCTAAAAATATAGTAGGCCACCCATAAAATGCTCTATATCTATTATAGACATCTATAGCAGATTTTAAATTTATCTTTCCATCTGCTCTCTTTATCTTTTTACAGTGTGTAGAATTTGCATCTATCTGCTCTATTGAATTAATATTCCTAAATCTCTTAACTGTTTCAATAGTTAACAGTGAAGCGTCAATACTCAACTGCTCCATAAGCTCTGGAAGTACCATATCTCTAGGTATTTTAAAAAATCTATACCCTAAGATAGCTCCACTATCTAACCCTTCATTCATAAGCATAGCTGTAACTCCCGTAAACTCATCTCCATTTAGTAGAGACTGTTGAACAGGTGATGCTCCTCTATATTTAGGCAAGATTGAGGCGTGAAGATTTATACATGGTGCAATATCTAATATATTTTTTGGTAATATCTGTCCAAAAGCAGCAACGATAATATAGTCTGGCTCTGCCTCTACAATCGCCTCATATACTCCTTCATCTCTTAACTTTTCTGGTTGAAGTATCTTTTTCTTATATTTGAGTGATAGTAGTTTAACCTCGCTTGGAGTTAAAATCTTTTTTCTACCTACAGGACGGTCTGGTTGAGTTAAAACAAGTGTTACATCTATGCTATTCTCATGTAATAATTTTTCTAATATCTCTTTAGCATATTGAGGTGTTCCCATAAAAACGACTCTAGTCAATTAATAGCTCCTTTATTTTAGTGATAGCATTATAGCAGAGTCATTTTACATTTTATATTTATAAGTTCTAATGTTTAATATTAAAGTAAGTATAAACATTATATAATATATTTAAGCTAAAATATTTTTTTAAGGATAAAATGGTGAAAAGAAGAAACTTTTTAAAAGGAGTATGTGCTATTCCCCTATTTGGATTAACGCCATCATTAGCAGATAGTACAACTCCAACTACAAGTGGATTAGATAGAGTTATCTCTATAATTAGAGATGATAAGAGGTTAAATAAGAGAGTAACAGAGGAGGATATTGAGATAGCTATTAGTTCAGCTAAAAGAATGAATGAGATTATCTTAGAAGCTATTATCAATAAAGGTTTAGCAAATGATAAAAAAATATCAATAGCAGATACAAGAGAGATTAATGATTATATCTTTCATAACTATCATGATGAATGGGTAGTATTACATGGAGATGATGAAGAGGATAGTGAGACAGGATTTCATAGAGTTGTAAATGATGGAGCTAAAACTAAACTCTTTGGAAAAAATGCAATAAATAAGATATTTGATAGCATATACCATTTAGGTTTTGAGACACATCTAAAAAATAGACTATTAAATGAAGATGGTAATAAAAACGCTAGTTACAAACATGTAGCAGAGTGGTTAAATAGTTTATTAAAAGATGATTTAGCCTCAAATAAACTTATCAATCCAGCTATTACAGAGGTAGTAGGTGAGACTGATACTAAATTAGATATGGCTATAGATATCATCTATAATGATAAAGGTTTAAATAAAAAAATATCAACAGGAGATATGAGAATTGGTGCTAATAGTGCTAATGAGATGAATAAACTTATTATAGAGGCTATTGATGTTACTAATGTAGGAAATAGTGGAGCATTTACAAAAAATGATATTAAAACTATTAATAGCTACCTTGTAGAGAATTACTCATCAAAATGGGCAGAGCTACATGGAGATGATGAAGATGATAGTGAGACAGGATTTCATAAAGTACAAAAAGATGGAGCAAAAACAAAACTATTTGGAAAAAATGCAATAAATAGAGTATTTGATGGAATATATCATTTGGGATTTGCAACACCATATAAAAATAGGTTAGTAAATGAAGATGGTAATAAAAATGTATCATTTAAAAGAGTAGCAGAGTGGCTAACTAATCTTTTAGGAGATAAGTTAGATAATCAAAAAGAGGATTTAGAGATTTTAATACCTCTATATATCTATCCAAATAATGGAGCTTGGCAAGAGCTAATAGATATTAAAAATAGTAATCCAAACATAGCAATTACTGCTATTGTAAATCCAACTAATGGACACTTTGATAGTGAAGATGCAAACTATACAAAAGCTATAAAAGAGCTTAAAAATGCCAATATTAGAGTTATTGGTTATGTATCTACTCAATATGGACAACGAGATATAAATGAGGTTATTGCTGATATTGATGCATGGAGTAGAATATACAAAAGTAGTGGAGTTAGTGGAATTTTCTTTGATGAAACAGCAATAGATATTAAATATTTAGACTACTATACAAATCTAACAAATCAAGCTAGAAGTAGAGATTTTGATTTTACTATTTTAAATGCAGGAATGACTACAGACCAGAGATATATTGATAGTAATATTGCAAATATTGTAGTAACTTATGAAGATACAGCAAGAAGAGTATTAGAAAATCCATCAAAAACATATAATACTCCAACAGCAAATACAAAACTATCTATACTTGTATATAAACTTGAAGATAATATAGTAGATGATTTAATCTCTTTTGCAAGAGAGCATAAATTTAGCTATATATACTTTACAGAAGATGGATTTGATGGAAATCCATGGGATAGTATTTCAGAGTATTTAGGAGAAGAGGTAACCAAAGCATTAGCTTAAAAATCTACTTTCTACACTTAAAATCTCTATTTGGTAACTCCAAATCTAAACAGGCAATCTCATCTAAAATAGATTGCCGAAAATTATCAAGTGGAGTTCGTATGCTATAAAATGCCCATCGTCCTCGTCTCTCTACTTTTAAAAAGCCACCATCTTTTAAGATTTTTAGATGGCGTGATACACGAGACTGTATCATATTAAAAGCACTCTCTATATCACAGACACAAACTTCTCCATTTTGATTAATAAAATTTAAAATCTTTATTCGTGTCTCATCATTAATTGAGCCTATAGTTTTTAGAAAAATATCCATTTTAATCTTTATTTAACACTTTTGATTTAGCAAGAGCTTTTTCTATCTCCTCTTTACTTACATCTCCATTGAGTTTAAGTTCAACATTACCATCTTTTCCATCAACTTGCATATTGTTAATCTTCTTTTTTGTATCATCGCTCATACACTCACATTGACCTGTAGCACAGTTCTCTACCATTTTTACAATCTGCTGTTTTTTTACTACACCTGTAAAGTTTATCTTTATACCATTATCTATTTTAAATACATTTTTATTCATCTTTTGCTCCTTTAATACCTTTTCTACTTTTGGAAGTAGCACTCTTTTTATCTCTTTATAAGTTACTTTAAATGCCTTATAATCTTTTCCATTAGGGTCTTTAAATCCAATATGAATTTTTGGTATTGGTTTTGGAAATATTGGGCATGTCTCTTTAGCATGGTCACATACAGTTATTACCAAATCAAACTCAATATCCCTTAGTTCATCAAGCGTTTTTGAGTGGTACCCATCTCTCCACGCTCCATTAGTTTCTAAAACCTTTTTAGCATTTGGATTAACTTTGCCACTAGGATTTACCCCTGAACTATAGGCATTAATACCATCTAAATTTTTGTTAATTAGTGCTTCAGCAATAATACTTCTACAACTATTTCCTGTACAGAGAACCAATACATTTTTACTCATCTATTCTCCTTAAAACTCATCAAACTCTCGTTGTAATTTTGCCTCTTCATAAGCTTCTCTCTCTTCATCACTCATCATCATAAGTTTTACTTTTTTAGCTAAAAATGTTTTACTATCAACTTTTGTAAAATAGCTATAGAGTCCAAAACTAAATGCTAAAATTGTTATAACTGCAATAATCTTCTGAACTTTATTAAATTTCTGTACAGGCTCTTTTGGTCGAACTTCACAAACACCACCAGGACAGTGAGTAACGGGGTCTTTTTTAAATAGCTCAAAGAGTTTGCACCCTAAACAGATGGAAAAGGCTGACTCTAAAAATAGAAGTATTAAACAGATAATACAGACTAAAACTTTAATAGGATTTGGCTGAAAGTCTATAACTAAAAGATAAAACATAGGTATTGCTAAAAGCAATCCAATACCCCATGCAAATCTTTTTTGTGTTGCACCTACATACTCTGGGCGTTGATTTTGAACAAATATTCGACCTAATAAAAGACTTGGAGAGTATCGTGGTTGGATAACACGAATTAAAAAATCTAAAGTAAAAAAAGAGATAAAAGTTTTTGTTACAATAACATGCCCTAAGGCTACAGCATTCACAAGACTTAATAGACCTATTGCAAAAAGTATCCCTGCACCTGCTCTCGCCTCTCTCTCATTTAAAACTAAAACATCATATCCATCTACCTTTTCACCATATTGAAAAAAACTGCTCATCTATATCCTTTCTATGTTGAAAGTATTATAACAGTTAATTACTTATATATCAAGATATATTGATGTATAATAGATACAAAAAGAGATAACTTTTAATAAGTAGAACTATTAAACTCTATTCCACTCATAGTATGTTTTAGCTTTAGATATATCACTATAGTTAAAAAAGTGTTTTTCCTTTTTAATCTCTACCTCAAATCCATTCTCATTAGCTGAGATAATAACCCCTTTAGTTTTATTACCACCATTTATTTTAAATTTTACTCTCTCTCCAATAGCTGACATAAAATGAGTTGGATTTTCCAATTTTCTCTCAATTCCAGGAGAACTTACCTCTAAATAGTAAGTTCCATCTACAGGAGGATTTACATCTAAAAATGGGGATAGCTCATTTGAAATCTCTGCACATAAATCCAAATCTACACCACCCTCTTTAGTAATATAGACTCTAAAAATAATATTACCCGATTCATTAATAGTCTCTGTACCATAGAAGTTAGCACCGTGAGACTTTACAATTTTTTTTATCTGTCTATTTAGACTCATTAGAACTATCCTTACTATTTCTCTTTGCGATTTGTTTAAAAAGCTCCTCTATATATGTAATCCTCTCTAACTGGTCATCAAACTCAAAAGTAAATTTAGGAGATTTAAACCACCCTTCACTATCTCTAATATATGTTGAGAGATAATTAGATACAACTTTTAACTGTTTTAAAGCTTCTTTTTGCTCTTTTTCACTTAAGTATGATTTATCTAAATATACTTTAGCATCATATCTTCCCCTTGAACATACTACTTCTGTAACAGATAAAGCATTAATTCTACTATCATTCATGGTTGAGAGAGCCTCTGGAATTAATTCAATTAATCTTGCTTCTGTTCTCTTTCTTTTTATCTCTTCTTCTTTCATCACTCTACCCTAATCAAGTTTTACTTGCTCTTCTATAATTTTATATGTCTCTATTACATCTCCCTGTTTAATATCATTGAAGTTCTCAAGCATGACACCACACTCAAATCCACTTTTAACCTCTCTTACATCATCATTAAATCTCTTAAGAGATTTAATCTTAGTATCATATATAACAACTCCATCACGAATAACTCTAGCACCTGCATTTCTAATAATAGAACCATCAGAAACTTTACAACCTGCAATAGTTCCAACTTTTGCAACAATAAATGTCTCTCTAACCTCTGCTTGTCCTGTAACCTCTTCAGACACAACTGGACTCATCATACCACCAAGTAGTGCTTTGATATCATCAATAAGTTCAAATATAACAGAGTATGTCTTAATCTCAACACCTAACTCTTTTGCTTTTTTTCTAACACTTCCTGTAGGTCTAACATTGAACCCTAAGATAATAGAGTGTTCAGATGCATTTGCTAGTTGAATATCACTCTCAGTTATTCCACCCACACCCTCATGTATAATATTAACCTTAACCTCTTCATTTTTAAGTTTAACTAAAGACCCCTTAATAGCCTCAAGAGAACCTTGAACATCTGTTTTAATAATTATAGGAAGAGATTTCAGATTACCCTCTGCAATAACAGTGGACAAATCTTCAATAGTAACTTTATTACTCTTTGAAAGCTCTTTTGTTCTCTCATACTCTGCCCTCTTATCAGCTATCTCTTTTGCCTCTTTTTCACTATCCATAACAATTAAAATATCACCTGCAGTTGGAACTTTAGAGAGTCCAACAATCGCAGCAGGAGTACTAGGACCAATCTTTTTAGCTCTAGTTCCATCATCTAAAATCATTGTCCTAATCTTACCATGTGTAGTACCTACTACAAAAGGGTCACCAATCTTTAGAGTACCATTTTGAACGATTATATCAGCAACTGCACCAAAACCTTTTTCAAGAGAACTCTCAACAACAACTGCTTTGGCATTTCTTGTAGGGTCTGCTCTAAGCTCCATAACTTCAGCTGTAAGAAGTAGAGTCTCTAAAAGTTCATCAATACCCTCTCCTGTGTGAGCAGATACAGGAATAAATTCATAATCACCACCCCACTCAATAGGTGTAATCTCAAGCTCTGCTAGTTGCGATTTTACTCGCTCTGGATTTGCTCCCTCTTTGTCTATCTTATTTATAGCCACAACAATTGGAACTTCAGCGGCTTTTGCATGAGATACTGCCTCTTTTGTCTGCTGTTTTACTCCATCATCAGCAGCAACTACAATAATTACAATATCAGTTGCCTGTGCTCCACGAGAACGCATCTCTGTAAACGCTGAGTGACCTGGAGTATCTATAAATGATATCTTTTTACCATTTTTTTCAACTTGATAAGCTCCAACATGTTGAGTAATTCCACCTGCCTCTTTTGCAGCTACTTTTGTCTTTCTAATTCTATCAAGAAGAGATGTCTTACCATGGTCAACATGTCCCATTATTGTAATAACAGGAGGTCTCTCCTCTAAATATTTATTCTCTATTGCATCATATGCTTTTACATAATCAAGCTCATCTAAAGGGTCTATGGTTGTTACTTCAATATTAAACTCTTCAGCTAAAATTTCTATGGAATCTTTATCAAGAAAATCATTCTGAGTAAATAGACTTCCTAATGTAAACAGAACTCTAATAACTTCACCTGTACTTTTACCAATCTTTTCAGCAAACTCATATACTCTTACATTTTCAGGTATTTTAACTGATTTTATCTGTTCGCTACTATCATCTTTTATATATCTTTTTTTCTTTCCACTACCTCTTCTAAGTCCAGATGGTCTCTTTCTCTGTTGCCCTTGACTTCTACCATGATTTTGAGTAACACCAAGCGATGCTCTTTTTTTAGCCTCATCCTTTCTCTTCTGCTCTTGTCTAATCATATCTTCATAGATATTTTTATCAGAAAAATCGAGCATTAAAACTTCAGGCTCTTCTTCCAACTCAGTAACGCTACTTCGTCCACTACCAAAGTTTGAATTTGTCATAAAATTGAGCTTCTGTCCACTATTTTTAGGTTGTGCTACTTTTTTTGTTTTTTTCTTAGATGGAGGAGTTGGCATACCTTGTGATTTAGACTTTTTAACAAAATTAACCTCTTTTTCAGGTTTTCTCTCATCAACAATTCTAATCTTTGGTTTTTGTTTATCAGCTTTTTTAATAACTGTAATACCAACTCTTTTTCTCTTAACTTTTATCTTTTTTATACCTTTATTGGAAGAGTCATCTTTTTTAGATTTTTCCTCTATATTATCTATCTCTTTATCTTTTGGTTTCATCTCCTTCTTTTTAGGAGTAGGATTAACCTCCTCTTTAACCTTAATCTCTTTTTTCTCTTTAGAGTTTTTAGGAGTAATATCTTGTGCAATATCCTCCTTTCTATTTAAAATCTTAATTTTTGAACCTGTTCTTCTTATAGGTTCTACTATTTGAGGAGTCTCTTTTTTAGTTTCTCTTATTGAAATTTTTGCTTTTTTAGGAGTTGATACTATTCCAGCATGTTTTTTTACAATAATTTTTCTTTTAACTTTTGGTTTTTCCTCTTTTTTAGGTTTGACACCATTGATTACATAATTAGCTAATATACCTGCTTCTTCTATAGTAAGTGTACTATTTCCTGCCTTTACATCATAACCTAACTCTTTTGCTTTTTCTATAAGCACTGCATTAGATGTACCAGCCTCTAATGCTATCTCTTGGATTTTTACTCTATCCATTCTTATCTAACTCCTTTAAATACTTAACAAACCGTTCACTATCATCAGTAGAGAGTCTGAAACGCTTAATTAAGCCTTTGACTTTTTTCTCATTTTGACTACAAATACGACATAAATAGAAACTTCTACCCTTGCCACTATATGGGGAAATATTACCTCTATTTTGTTGTAGTCGTATTAACTCTTTTTGTAGTTGCCTTACTCTACATGCTATACACATGCGTATAGGTTCATTTTTTTGCATAATTATACCTAAATAATGTTATTAACTCTTTGAAGTTACACCATAATTATCAAGAGACTTAGTAAATACTCGATATTTTGGAAACTTGCTCTCTAATGCTTTATGAATTTTAGGTGCATCATCAGCATAACAGAGTGTAAAAAATGTTGAACCACTACCAGATAGTGTACTCATAAGTCCACCATTAGCAAGTGCTGTTTTTTGAACCTCAAAAAGTTCTGGCATCTGTTTCATTCTTCTTGTTTGATGAAGTCTATCTTGTGATGCAATCTTTAGTAAATCCCATGATTCACTCATAAAAAGAGCTGTCATAAATGATGCACGAGATAAAGAATATACAACCTCATCAGTACTATAACTATTTGGTAGAACAGTTCTTGATTTTGCTGTAGATATTGTTTTATTGGGAACTACCAAAACAGCCTTTAAATAATCTGGTATCTTTCTCTTTTTACTATAAACTTTACTATTTTCTACAAAAGCTACATTAAATCCACCCATAACTGCTGGTGCTATATTATCAGGATGTGGTTCATACTCTAATGCTAAACTTAAAATTTTTCTCTTATTATATCTCTCTTGTGCTACAACAAAAGCACTTGTTAATGCGGCTACAATAACAGCAGAGGAGCTTCCTAATCCTCTTGATATAGGGATACGATTATTAAATTCAAATCTAAAATTGCCTCTTTTACCTTTTAAAATCTTATACTGCTTATTAAAAATATTCATAAAAAGGATATTTTTACGAATATGTGGATTTTCAGCCCCCTCACCGCGAGTAGATACAGAGAAAAATCTTGCTGGTTTTATAATTATCTCATTTCTAAAATTTATTGCTAATCCTAAAGTATCAAACCCTGGCCCTAAATTTGCTGATGTCGCTGGTACAGATACGAACAAAACTCTCCCTATTTAATTTTTCTGTTATTATAGTCTAATTTTCTTTGATATAGATGATAAATAATACTATATTAGCTTTTTAAAACTCTCTAAAATTACCTCTCTATACTCCTCTAATAACTCCTCTTTAGGTTCTTTTTGTTCTCTTAATTTTGAGTGTACTTTTTCAAGTTTTTTTCGCATATTATTATCTATAATTTTCTCTATAAAAAATTCTCTATCATCTAATTTTAGACTATCTCTTATTGCATGAGAACGATTTGCTAGAGTTGAAGCATAATATAAAGCTCGACCTAGTAAAACATAAGGAAAATTTGCACTCTTCATAGGACCTACTATTAACTCCCTCTTTCCAATCTTTTTACCTAATAGCTTAATATTATATAGATTATCAAATCCAACCATAGCACTAACCCCACCAACAATACTACCAATAACTGTACCTAAAAAAAATGTACCTCCACTAAAAGCTAAATCTATTCCTGCACCACTAATAGCCCCAGCTGATGCCCCTGTTAAAATCAACTCTTTTTGACTAAGTCCAAATATAGATTCACTCTCTTTTGAAAATAATCCTACATCATCTATAAGAGGTGGAATATCTACTCTCTCTATATTTTTATGTTTCCATATTTCTGATATATCTCTTTCTAACTTTCTCTCATACTTAACAAGCTCTCCTCTATAGTGTTTAGAGGCTAATCTATACTCCTCTTTAGTAGCAGTTTTTGATTTTATTTTATGTCTATAAACATAGGATAGACTCTTTATGGTTGTATCTTTTATTATCTCAACAGTTCTATCTATCTTCTGATTATGAAATTTTTTTAAAATCTCTATTGCATTTTTAATCTGTTCTGTCCAATCCTCTTTAAGTTGAGCAATACTCTCTAAAAGTTCTATATGATTTTTAAATTTTGCTTTTAATGGGTTAAATGTTCTAACAAGTCTAAAATATTGCCCTAAAGCTCTACTCCAATCCTCTCTATAGTCCTCATCTCCTATAAGATTTAATATTGCCATAGAGGGTTGACCTGTCCATCTAAGTATCTCCATCTCTATCTCATATTCAGCCCCATAGGGTTTAGAGGCATCAACTACATATATAATACCTGCTCCATTCATAATAGGTTCAAGTAGCTCTATCTCATCTCTAAATCTCTCATCATCTCTAAAGTTATATATAAACTCTCTAATAGTATCAGCTCTCTTATTAGCCGATGTTGGTTTATGCTCTTCAAGCCATGCTAATATGCGTCTAGCTCTTTGAAATCCTGGAGTATCAAATAGCTCATATATTATCTTTCCATCAACCTTTAGAGGAAAACCTCTCTTTACCTGTGTTGTTCCAGGGGTATTTCCAATCTGAACACTATCATCATGTGCTAAAGCCGATACAATACTACTCTTTCCCTTATTTGGGTGTCCAACAACTGCAAATTTAGGATAACTATTTTTTCTATCTATCATGATTTACAATCCATACTTTTTGACTATCTACACTCTCTATCTTTCTTCTCCATATATCTATATGCTCCTGCTCATTCTTATAATATCTACCTATTGTTCCAAGAGGATATATTTCCACTCTTGTAACTTTACTATTTTCTATTAACATCTCTAAAATATCAATAAAATCCATAGTTGGAGGCTCCCAAGATTTTACATAAAGCAATACAACTCCACTACTATTTTTAACTATCTCTAAATCTTTATTGAAACTATTACTTCCTCCAACAGCCCAAATATTTTCTGCTCCATCTATGCCTTTAGCATCATTTGCTAATAGTATCTCATCTTTAGAAAAATTCCACCCTAAAATAGTTTGATATTTAGCCTCCCTTTTTTTTATAACTACCTCTTTTTTTGCTTCTACTATCTCTAAATGTTTCTCTTTTTGTGGTGCTTGTGTTGATATATATGGAGTTTTAAACTCTCTTAAAATCTTATCAACACCCTTTAAAGATAAGATACTCTCTTCTAACTGTTTTTTTAGATACTCTTTAGTGAATATCCAAAATAAAAAACGAAAAGTGATTGCATAAATAAGAGTTGTCATTGCTAAAAATTTCCACCATGCCCCTAACTTATCTGCATTATGTACCATTGATATATCTAACTTCTCACCTAATCTAAAATAGTGGCTCATCTCAACTAAATCTAGTGAAGGGATAGCAGATGGGATAATTTTATCCCAAAATATACTAATATATTTTATTACTCTATGAAAAGCTTCTGGAGATACTTGAAGAGTTGTACTCCAACCAAAAGCTATATCTGTAGCTATTACCATAATTAAAAGAGATAAAAGTAGTCCTATCGAAAATATTAAAGAGAAGAGTTGAAGTCTCTCTATAAATAGGAGTTTAGATAACTTAAAAGATAAATTAACTTTAAAACCCTTTAATTTTTTTCTAAATGGTAGATAATTTAAAACTTTCTCTATCCAGTGAAGTGGAAATAGAAGTGCTATAAGATGAGAGACTCTATCACTACTAAATATAGATATAGCAGACAGACTCATACTAAAAAGAGGTATAAACATTGCAATAAATAGATAATATATAACATTTACAGGAAGTTTACCATCATAACTAAGTAACCCTAATCCAACAATAAACCCTAATATAAAAAAGATTAATCCCAAAAGAGAACTAATAGATAACAGATAATCTAAATATTTTTTAGAATTTAACTCTCCATCTATTCTAAAATAGTTTTTATCTAACCATTTTAATAGAAGTTTGGTAGGTGCTTTCTCTAACTTCTTATGTTTTAGAGCAAAAGCCCGATTGTCCTCATGACTTCCTCTATACTCACTTAAGAGTTGAGAGAGGTCAAGATATGATTTTATAGATACTGTTGAGTTTTTACTATGCATATTCTCGTCAATTTTTTTGAAAAAATTATACGATTATTGTCCTTAAATCCATTGTAAATTATCTATTTTAACTATTTTTTGTCAGGTCGTGCCTCATCTGGCAACTTAGATAAATCAGCCTCATCAAAAAGCTCAACTTTTGGGATTAAAATAGCTACAGCAGTAACTACTATACCAAATATTAAAACTACTAAATTTTCATGCCCTTTAAAAAAATCTAATAGAGTAAGTTTACCTAATGATTCACCCATTAAAGGTTTAAAAAAATCATCATAATACAGAGTAAAAACTAATCCACCAAATAGTCCACCAATAGCACCAACTAAAACATCAATTCTACCCTCTGCAATAGATACAGGTCCTGTTCCTGGACATTTTCCTAAAATTGCCATAGAGATACCAAATAGTATTCCACCAATAATAAGTCCTTGCCAAATAATTGGTTTTATATGATAATGAGCCCAACCAGCCTCTATCATAAAATAGAGTCCTATGGATGTAAGTCCTACTGTTAAAAACAGCATCTTTGGAACAATAGTATCTTTTAACATTGCAAATCCTGCAATTTTCTCAAACTTATCAACTCTAGTATATTGAATAATCCCTCCAAATATAATACCAATAAGAAAAACTAAAACTAAAGAGCCATGCCCTTGATGGATTACATTCTCCATCATCTGTACAACTCTTGAGCATAAATCCTTGCCTTCTGTAACTACTACTATATCCACTACTTATCCTTTTTTGTATCATAAAAATATCTTCCAGTAATTAGAAGGGAAATAATAACTACAGTTCCAAATATCATTGATGATATTGCAAGTTGACTCATACCAGACATAAAATGTCCACTAGTACAACCACCTGCTAATCTTGCTCCAATTATCATAATAAAACCTGCTATAAAACTCCAAATAAGTCTTGATATAACAGATTTATTTTTATATTTTTTCCATGCTGTTGGCATTATAGATATTCTAAAACTTTTTGTAATAAAAACAGATGTAACAAATCCTCCCACTAAAGAGCCAAATAGCATTACTCCTTCCCAAGAACCTGCATTTTTAACCTCTTTTAAATAGATATATTTATCTGGGTCTAAATCAAAAATAACTCCTGCAAAATATGGTACATATGTAGAAGCACCTATTGGTCTATCAGCTCCATAGATAGAAAATGTAAGTAGTAGAAGTCCTGATAGTAAAATACCACCCATCCACCAAGGTAATCTATTTGTCATAATTATATCCTTTATAATTTTTTCTAATTATACACTCTATTTTTTAATAAGTAAAATTTATTTTTTTTAATATTTTAAACAATATAACTGATTAAACTATATTTTAAAATATAAAAAGATATAATTTGCTTATGATAAAAATAGAAGATATATACAATAAATTAAATACTCTTAGTCCATTTGAACTACAAGAGAAGTGGGATAATTCAGGATTAATTGTAGGTAGTATGAGTAGAGAAGTAACAGATATTGTGGTATCTTTAGATATAGATAGAGAAAATCTACTAAAAGCAAAAGATAAAACTCTTTTTATAGTACATCACCCTCTAATCTTTTCAGGATTAAGAGAATTAGATTTTTCTAAATATCCATCAAATCTATTAGAGATAATAGTAAAAAAAGATATTTCAGTTATTGCAATGCATACAAATTTTGATAAAACTCATCTAAATAGATTTGTTTTTGAAGAGATTTTAGGATTTAAAATTAGTATAAATAGAGATTTTATATGTAGTGGTATAGGAGATTGGAGTAGAGATGAGTTACTAACTCATCTAAAATCTAAATTGGAGTTAGATACTCTTAGAGTAGTATATCCAAAAGAGAAAATAAAATCTATTACTCTAACCACAGGTGCAGGTGCATCTTTTATAGATGAGATTGAGAGTGACTGTTTTTTAACAGGAGATATAAAATATCATGATGCTATGAGAGCTTTAAGTAGAAATTTAATGATAATAGATATTGGACACTATGAGAGTGAAAAGTTTTTTGTAGATGTCATGAGTAGAGAGTTGGAAAATTTAGGAGTTTTTGCTATAATTTCTCAATCACTTAACCCATTTGAATTTTATTAATCAAATAGGTACTACCAAAAAGCTTCAGACCTCAAAAGGATAAAGATTGAATAGACATTTAAAAGAGCTAATAGAACTCTCAAAATTAGATAAATCAATTGATGAGTTTAACCCACTTATCGAAATGGCACAAAAAAAATTAGCTAGAAGAGTTGCAAAACGAGATGATATTTATAAAAAAGTAACTAATATAAACTCCACTATAGAAGATATTAAATCAAAAATAGACTCTTTAGAACATCAGATTAAATCAATTAATGAACAATTAGCTCTAAGTGTTGCAAAAGAGAGAGCTGTTAAGACTGAAAAAGAGATGCAAGCCCTACAAATGGAGACGGAACTTGCTAAAGAGAAATTGAATTTTGTAAATGAAGAGATAGATAGATTAAATAGAGTATTAGAAGATAGAGAAGAGGAGTTAATAGAAGCAAATAAGGAGTTAGATAGAGCTGAAATTGATTTAGCTAAGGTATCTGATGAAGTATCTAATAAATTAACTTCAATTCATGAAGAAAAAGCCAAACTATATGCAGAACGAGATAGAAAAATTAGAAATATTGACCAGAAGATTTTAGCTTTTTATGAAAAAATTCGTATCTGGGCTAGAAATAGTACCGTTGTACCTGTAAAGAAACAGGCATGTTATGGGTGTTATATGAAATTAAATGATAGTGCATATGCAGAAGTTATTAAATCTGAAGATATATGTACTTGTCACCACTGTGGTAGAATTTTATATTTAGAACCACAGAGTGTTGAAGTAGAGGCATAAGAGTACTATTTGGATAAGTGTTTCTTTATCCTATATACTATTATTGTTAGTTTAATATATAGTATTTCTCTTCCTATTTTATTTTTTTTATCAAAAAAAAAAGAGAAATATAAAAAATCAATTCCTGCTAGATTTTTTCTAAAAAATAATCCTCCTTTAACTCCTAATGGAGTTTGGTTTCACTCATGTAGCTTTGGAGAGGCAAGAGCAATATATCCTATATTAAAAAAACTTCCCAATAATATATTAAGATTAACAACTACTACAGAGACAGGCTTTAGAGCAATATCAAAGATAGTTCCAAATGAGAGTAGATATTTACCATTTGAACCTCTTCTATTTAAATGGATAAAGCCTCAAAAGGTATTAGTAGTGGTTGAAGCAGAGTTTTGGTATCTTTTATATGTATTAGCTAAAAAGAGAGGAGCTAAGACTCTTCTTATAAATGCTAGAATTAGTGATAACTCATTTCATAAATACTATAGAGTAAGATGGCTATATAAAACAATATTTAAATATATTGATGAGGTTTATGCACAGAGCAAAATAGATGAAGAACGATTAGCAAAACTTGGTGCTAAAAATATTACTACTATAGGTAATATAAAACTAGCAAATATCCCATCAGCTACAAAAAAACTTTCAAAACCAAAAGCTCTTCTAATATGTGCAGGAAGTACTCATGAAGGAGAAGAGAAACTTATTTTAGATGCCTTTATAAAATTTAAAGAGATTGAACCAAGAAGTAAATTAGTAATTGTTCCAAGACACCCAGAGAGATTTAATAAAGTCTCTTCAATAGTAAAAGATATAGCACAAGAGTATCACTATAGTTATCATAATTATAGTGATAATGAGGCATTTAATTCAGATATAGTAGTAGCCAATGTTTTAGGTGAACTTATTAATATATATGCTATTAGTGATATTGTAATACTTGGTGGTGCATTTTTTCCTATTGGTGGACATAATGCCTCTGAACCAGCACAGTTTGGTTGTAAAATCATATCAGGAGTCCACTACTTTAATCAAAGAGATATATTTAGTACAATAGAGGGAATAGCTATTATAAAAAAAGAGGAGTTATCTAAAACTCTAATAGAACATAAAAAGATAAAACCATCAAAAATAGTAAATAGAACAGATATTAATACTATCTTAAAATCAATAAAAAAAGAGTTATAAATGAAAAAAGCATATAAGTTACTTGCAAAGCAAGAGGGTATCTCAAATAAAAAAGCAAAAGAGTTAATTGATAGAGGTTTAGTATATATACTAGATAGAAAAGTAAAAATAGCAAGAGCAGAGGTCTCAGAAGATACTAGATTTAGAATAGATAGTATAGATAATATTGATATTATATATGAAGATGATAATATAATAGCTGTTAACAAACCTCCTCTTTTAGATAGTTATGAGATATTAGATATTATAGATGATAAAGATATAGAGTTAATTCATCGTCTTGATAGAGATACATCAGGAGTTCTATTATTAGCAAAAAATAGAGCATTTTTAAAAGAAGCAATTAATGCTTTTAGAAAGAAAAAAGTCAAAAAACAGTATATTGCTTGGATAGAAGGGGTATTTTTTGAAGATATAACAATTAATGCACCAATTACGACACATAAAAGAGGAAATAAAGCATTCTCTAAGATAGATAAAAAAAACGGAAAACCTGCTATTACAGTAGTAACACCTATAGAGATACAGGGTAAAAAATCTAAAGTAGCAATAGAGATTAAAACAGGGAGAACTCATCAAATTCGCTTACATCTATCATCTATAAAACACCCTATTATTGGAGATGAGAGATATGGTTCTGTAACTCGTTCTAAAAGAATTTTACTGCATGCAAAAGCAATATCTATCTTAGGATATGAATTTGAAGCTAAAGAGCCTAAAGATATAATTAAATACAAATAAGTTATAATAGATTAAAAAAGGTTCTTTTATATGAAAGTAAATCAAACAGAGTTAAGTGGATTAAAAAATAATATCAATAGCTTAATCAAAAATAAAAAAATTATTTTTATAAAAAGATATGAGGATATATTAGATAATAACTCATTAATTATCGCTCTACTCAAGATAGAAGATTTTGAATATATTAATATCCACTTAGATAAAGAGAAAAGTAGAAAAGTACAAAAAAAATTTGCTGAAAAATTACTAAATCTAATGCCAATAGATTGTGATTTTTCTAATATATATATATTAGATAATGGTAGATTTGCCTTAATTAAAAATTATGAAAATAGTAAAAAAAAGATAGAAGATAGTATTAAAAATATTAAAATATTCCAAAAAAAAATTAATAGTAGTAGAATAAATATAGAACCAATCGATTATGATTTATCTATTGTAGTAAGTTTTGCATATGGAAATGAAGCTTTAAAAAAGGCTCAAATAGGATTAACAAAACTCAATCAAACAAAAGAAGATTTTATTATTGCAAATAATCTTCTAAAACAGAGACAGAACATTGCAACTAAAAAAATACAAACATTTAGAATGGTAAAACAGGCCATAGACTCATACAATATAGTATCATATTTTCAACCAATCGTAAACAATAAAACTAAAAAGATAGAAAAATATGAGTCATTAGTAAGATTAATTGATAAAAATCAAAAAATAATCTCTCCCAATCAATTTTTAGATACTGCAAAAGAGGGGAAATATTATGCACAAATTACATCTATGGTCTTAGTTAACTCATTTGAAGCTCTATATCAAACAGATATGAATATATCTATAAATTTCTCATCATTAGATATTGAGAGAAGTTCGACTCAACTTAAATTTTTTGAACTATTAAGAAAACATAGACAACATGCCTCTAGAATTATATTAGAACTACTTGAAGATGAGAGAATTACAAATATTGAAAATATGAAAAATTTTATAGAGAGAGTTAAAAAGTTTGGTGTTCAGATTGCTATTGATGATTTTGGTACAGGATACTCTAATTTTAGAAGAGTATTAGAGTATAAACCAGATATTTTAAAAATAGATGGTTCTCTAATACAAAATATTACAGATGATGACTTCTCTCGCCACATGGTAGAGACTATTGTAGCCTTTTCTAAAAAACAGAATATAAAAACTGTAGCTGAATTTGTAAAAAGCGAAGCAATATTTAAAGTAGTCTGCCAACTAGGTGTTGATTTTTCACAAGGCTACTACTTTGGAAAACCAGAACTACTAAGGTAATTACTTTTTCTTAAAATGCCTAAAAGTCTATTTTCAAAATAGGCTAAAAACTTAATTTTCTTAACTATATAAACCACCACCATAAATGGCAAAACTTCTAAAAACTCCAATTATTATCAGATATTAAAAGAGTATATTAAAAC
>JALWDJ010000064.1:20577-29272 GCA_027014605.1 Campylobacteraceae bacterium | reverse complement strand
ATTTTAACATAAATTGCCGTATAATCAATTTCAAAAAAGGATAAGAATGAATATACTTTTTGTAGCAAGTGAAGTGGCAGGATATGCTAAAAGTGGTGGTTTAGCAGATGTCTCTTCAGCTCTGCCAAAGGCTTTTAAAAAATTGGGGTATAATATAAAGGTTGTAATGCCAAGATATTATAGTATAGATAAAACAAAACTTAAATCATTAGGTGCAATGGGCGTATCTATGGGAAGTTTAGGAGAGTTTTGGTGTGAGGTTTTTACAACTAAAATGGGTAGTGTTGATATATATTTTATAGATTATGAAGCCTATTTTGGAAGAGCTAATCTCTATAGTGATGAGAAAGGAGTAGCCTATAGTGATAATGCAGAGAGATTTATATTTTTAAGTAAGGCTTCATTTGAGTTGGCAAGATTATTAAATTTTAGAGTAGATATTATTCATGCAAATGATTGGCATACAGCACTTATTCCACTAATGTTAAAAGCAAAATATAGATATGTTGATGAGTTTAAAAATAGTGCTACTATTCTAACAATTCATAATATGCAACATCAAGGTAAATTTCAGAATAGAAATCTTATAGATATAGCAGAGGTTGGTTGGGAGAGTTTTACTCCTGATAATTTAGAGGAGTTTGGAGGATTAAATTTCTTAAAATCTGCCATTACTCAAAGTGATGCTATAAATACAGTTAGTCCAACATACTCAAAAGAGATAAAGACTAGAGAGTTTGGTTATGGACTTGATAGTTATCTAAGAGGTAGAGAGCTTCTATTTGGGATATTAAATGGGGTTGATTATAGTGAATGGAGTCCTAAAAATGATAACTATATAGTAAAGAATTATTCATTAGAGACTATTGAAGATAAAAAGATATGTAAAAGAGATTTACAAAAGATATTTAATCTACCTCAAAATAACAATATACCTATTATCGGTTTTGTAGGTAGGTTTGCAACTCAAAAAGGGATAGAGCTTATATCTCAAGCTATATGGGAGATTTTAGAGCTTGATATACAGATGGTTATTTTAGGGAGTGGAGAGAAGTGGGCAGAGGGATTTTTTAGTGATATTGCAAATAGATATCCTCAAAAGTTTGCTACACATATTGGATATAGTAATGAGTTAGCACATAAGATAGAAGCAGGAAGTGATATGTTTTTAATGCCAAGTCTATTTGAACCTTGTGGATTAAATCAGATTTACTCTTTAGCCTACGGAACTCCACCTATTGTAAGAGCTGTTGGTGGATTAGATGATACTATTAGAAATTTAGATAAAAATATAGAAAAGCCAAATGGATTTAAATTTTATAAAGCTACAAAAGAGGCTTTAGTTGGTACTATTAAGTGGGCAGTAGATATATACTATAATGATAAAAAAAGTTTTAATATGTTAATAAAAAATGGTATGCAAGATAGATTTGATTGGAAAAATTCAGCTAAAAAATATGAGAAACTATATAAACTTGCTATCTATAAAAAGGAGTTAGAATTATGATAAATTATAAATTATATAATAAGTTTGGTGCTTTTATTGAAGATGATGGTGTCAAATTCAAAGTATATGCACCAAATGCTAAAAGAGTATCTGTTGTTGGTGATTTTAATAACTATGATAGTAGTAGAAATAGATTAAAAAAAAATAAAAATGGTATATGGAGTGGAGTTATCCAAGAGGCTAAAGAGGGAGACTCATATAAATTTTATATAGAAGCAGAAGATGGAAGAGAATTTTTAAAAGCAGACCCTTATGCAAGATATGCAGAGGTTAAACCAAATTCAGCTTCAATTATATTTAATAGTCATTATGATTTTAAATATGAAAAACCTAAAAAGAGTGAGACTATATCTATCTATGAGGTACATTTAGGCTCATGGAAAAGAGATGTAAAGAGCTACTTAAGCTATAGAGATTTAGCTAGAAGCTTAGTTAAATATGTTAAAAAGATGGGCTTTACACATATTGAACTATTACCTATTATGGAACACCCATATGATGGCTCATGGGGTTACCAAGATACAGGATATTTTGCTCCTACCTCGCGATATGGTTCTCCAGATGATTTTAAATATTTTATAGATATATGCCATAAACACAATATTGGTATTATTTTAGATTGGGTTCCTTCTCATTTTGCTACAGATGGACATGGGCTAATAGCTTTTGATGGAAGAGCTCTATATGAACATCCAAATCGTGAGAAGGGTTATCACCCACAGTGGAGAAGTAATATATTTAACTATGATAGTGATTATGTTAAATCTTTCTTAATTAGTAGTGCTTTATGGTGGATAGAAGAGTATAATATTGATGGTATTAGAGTTGATGGAGTTGCCTCTATGCTCTATCTTGACTATCAAAGAGGAGATGGAGAGTGGAGTCCAAATGAGTATGGAGATAATCTAAATTTAGGCGCTATAGATTTTTTAAAAAAATTAAATAAAAATGTTCATAAAAAAGATAAAAATATAATAATGATAGCAGAGGAGTCAACCACATTTTTAGGAGTAACCGATAAAAAAGAGGGGTTAGGGTTTGACTATAAGTGGAATATGGGTTGGATGAATGATGTTATAGACTACTTTAAATTAGACCCAATAAATAGACAATATCACCATAATGATTTAACTTTTATTTTTTCGTATGCTTTTGATGAGAAGTTTATATTACCATTAAGTCATGATGAGGTTGTTCATATGAAAGGTAGTATGATAAATAAGATGAGTGGACTCTATGATTGGCAGTTTGCTAACTTAAGAGCATTATATGCATTTATGTATGCTTTTATGGGTAAAAAACTTTTATTTATGGGTAATGAGATAGCTCAGTTTAATGAGTGGCACTATGAGGGGCAGTTAGATTGGGAAGTTTTAGAGTATGATTCTCATAAAGGAGTACAGAAACTAATTAAAGATTTAAATAATTTATATAGAAGAGAGAAAGCTCTTCAATACGATACAAAAGAAAATTTTGAGTGGTGTAATGCTGATGATGCAAATAGAAATATAATTACATTTGAGAGAATTTATAAAGATGAGAGAATTTTAATTGTATGTAACTTTTCAGGAGCAACATATTATAACTACTATGCACCTGTAACTATAAGTGGAAAATATAGATTAATCTTAAACTCAGATGGAAGAAAATTTGCTGGAACAGATACAAATAGAAAAAGAGTATTCAATTCAACATATTTTGTAATAGGACAAAAAGAGAATATGATAGAGATAGATTTAACTCCACTTAGTGTTAGATTTTTTAAACTTAGCAATAGATAGAAAGAAACTTCTCTATCTATCTCTTAACTCTCTATACTCTTTTGGTATTAGATAATCTTTAGTTTTAAGTGGCTCTTGAAATAGTCCATTAATAAATCCAATCTCATATAGTCTATCTAATGCTTTTAGTTGTAAATCAGATAGCTCAACAGACTCATCTGAAGCGTACATATCAAGATATTTAGTAAGCATTTTATCTGAAATTCTAACTAAATTCTCATCTTCTAACCTTTTACACAGCTCTTCTTTTTTTGAGTTTGCCATCTCTACACCATCTATTAGGATATTTTCTATCTCTATGGCACGATTTAGAGGTATTGAGCGACGGATTGCCATTCCTCCAAGAGGTAGAGGCAGATTATCTCCTGCTAACTCCACCCAAATATCCCATAACTCCTTTTCTACCTCTAAAGAGTTATCAAAATCTAAGATAGACTCATGAATTAAGATTCCAGCATCAACTACTCCATTAATTACAGCCTCTTCTATCTCTAAAAAATTCATATATATAACTCTTGCATTGGGATAATATATACGAAATAACATAGCATTAGTAGTATATTTACCAGATAGTGCCACTTTAAAGTTAGGTTTTAATATTTTATCTCTTCTCTTTATAAGTTTTGGACCATATCCATCTCCAAAACTAATAGCAGTTCTTAAAAGTGCATACTCATCTTTAATAAAAGGGTATAGTGCAAAGCTTATTGCAGTTACATCATAACTCCCCTTTAGTGCCTCTTGATTTAATCTCTCTATATCTAAAGCGATATTTTCAAACTCATAATCTTTAGTATCTACCCAACCAAACTTAATAGCATAATACATAAATATATCATCTGCATCAGGTGAGTGTGCTAGTTCTATTTTTTTCATCAAAATCCTAATTTTTAAATTTTAGTATTCTATCTAAATTAAACTAAACTCATCTCCCCTAAATAGCTATGAATAGTATTACCCTCTGCTAACCAAGCCAAAATACCACCTTTAAGATTTTTGACATTAGAAAATCCCATTCTTTTTAATTGTAATGCAGCCAATGCCCCCCTTCCACCTTTTAGACAATATGTTACAATATTAACATTATCTCCATATACTTTAGCAATCTTCTCTATTGCCATAAACTCTAATTTTCCTCTAGGAATAGTTACTACTTTATGAGCATTAATATATCCAGATGCAAACTCTTCAGGTTCTCGAACATCAATTAAAATAATATCATTACTTATAATATATAAATCAGAAGGGGAGATTTGCTTTACTTCTCTATTTGCCTCTTTTAATAAACTCTTTAAATGTTTAGATAAAAAAATCTCATCACATTGTTTTTTATATTTATTAAGTTCTATATTTAAGTTTTTCATATAAGTTACCTTTTATAATTTTAAAAAAATATTATATCGAATTTTATCAAAAAATCTTCAAGAAAACACCGAACTCTTGGACGAGGATAAATTGAAGAGGACTATTAAAGAGATATTTAGTAAAAAAAAGTAAAATAGACATAATAAAAAATACAAATAAACAAAAAGGATTGATATTAATGAGTAAATTGGAACAATCAGGGCTACTCAATTTTAAAGCAAGATAGTGAACGATTTAAAATACTAAGACTCAATAAACAGACTATGCTTAATGAGAAACTATTTGTAAAAGTTAACCCGCAATATACAAGTCAAACTTACAATAGGTGTGGGTATATAGATAAAAACAATCGTAAAACTCAATCTAAATTCAAGTGTTTAAAGTGTCATTATGAAGATAATCCTGATATTAACGCTAGTAAGAATATAGAGAAAAGAGGATTGGAGTCTCTTGGCTTAAGAACTAACCTTCAAGACTATAAATCAGGAAGCCTTTCAAATTTAGACTCATTTTAGTTTGCTAGTTAAGAAGCCTCTATCTCTTTAGCTAGAGGTAGTTCACATTTTACAAAAATTTTTTCTTTATTAGATATAAGAAATATGTATATTTTTTATTTTTTTAATCTATTAACTCTAAATGCCACTATATTATGAGCAAAGTCTGGAACTAAGAGTAGATTTAAATCTTTTGAATAGAATATATCTGCTGTATTAAACTTATCTCCAAATATCTTCTCAACCTCTCCATTTTTATTAATAAGATATATACCTCCACTCCAAGTAGATACAATATAATTATCTCCATATTTTGTTAAACCATCTATTGGGATATCTAAATCTTTAGTTATGATTTTTATCTTTTTCTCTTTTAAATCTAATGCTTTTAACTCTCCAACTCTACCTTGCATAATGAGATTGTCTCCATCTACTAATAGTCCATTCTGCTCTGCTTTTTTGGAATTTTCTCTTCTATAAATTAATCTGAATTTTCCATCTTTAGATACCTCAAATATCTTTTTAGTTCCTGAATCCGATACAAAACATCTATTATTTTTATCATCACAAGCTATATCATTTAGCTTATTTATCCCTTTTGGTGCTTTAAACTTATGTAGGATTTTACCTGAAGTTGTATCAATCTCTACAACCTGATTTAAATCTGCAACAAATAGACTATTTTTTAGTAAATCTATCCCTTTTGGTGCTTGTAATCCTGTCGCCCATTTTAAGACTAAGATAGTACCGTTCTTATCTAGTTTAGATATAAATCCACCATTATTAACCCATGGATTTGAGCTTTTTATACTATTTACATTTGAAGCATATATAATATCTTTAGATTTATCATAAGTTACAGACTCTGGAATTAATAACTTTTTATTACTACTTCTCCAAACCTCTTTTAAACTATAGTTACTACTATTACAACCTGTTAATAATATTATTAATCCTATTAATATATTTTTTTTCATTTTTTACTCCTTATATTTAATTAAATCTCTACTATTAGCTTCTCTAAAGCCTTTTAATCTCAATCTACAACTATCACAAACACCACAAGCTAAATCTTCACTCTGATAACAGCTCCAAGTAAGCTCTAATGGAACGCCTAACTCTAAAGCCTTTTTTACTATTTGAGACTTTTTAAGATGAACTAGAGGCATCTTTATCTTAATATCCGTCTCATCTTTTGTTCCTAAATTTATGGCTCTCTCCATAGCCACTATATAACTATCTCTACAATCAGGATATCCACTACTATCCTCTTCAACTACTCCAATAAATATTGCATCTGCTCCATGCTTTTCAGCTATAGATGATGCAATAGAGAGAAAAATTCCATTTCTAAATGGTACATAGGTTATCGGGATACCCTCTCCTATACCATCTGTTGGAATATCTAAACTCATATCTGTTAAGGCAGAAGCACCAATAGTTTTAAAAAAGTCTAAATCTATCTCATAACTCTTTTTAACATCTAAATAGTTAGCTATCTGTCTAAAAGCTTTTAATTCTCTCTTTTGAGTTCTCTGTCCATAATTAAAGTGGAGTGCAATTATATCATACCCTTCTAATTGTGCAAGTTTTGCACTCAATGCACTATCCATTCCACCAGAGATTATACAAATAGCTTTTTTTTTCATAAGTTAAACCTTTTTTAAAAGAATATTACCAATTTTTAGATAAACTTATGGCTATGTTAAATATTGAAAACTTAACAACATTAACTATTAATAATAAACTTTTAAAAGAGATATATATTAGTTTAACTACTAAAGATATAGATATTACTATATGTGATAATAGTACAATAAAAAAATATAACTCTAAATTTAGAAATATAGATATGGCTACAGATGTATTGAGTTTTCCTATTAGTGGAGAGTTTGAAAATATGCCTTTAGGTTCTATTGTAATCTCTGCTGATAAGGTTAGAAAGAGAGCAAAAGAGTTAAATCACTCTATATCTAGTGAGTTAGCACTTCTATTTATTCACGGAACTCTGCATCTTTTAGGATATGACCATGAGATTGATAGTGGAGAGATGAGAGAAAAAGAGAGAGAACTAATAGAGAGATTTAATCTTCCAGATAGTTTAATAGTAAGAACAGAGAGAGAGTAATGGATTTTGTTATATTTACCTTTGCAATAGGTGCATTGATTTTTGGCTCAGATTTTATAATCACTCAGAGTGAGAATATTGCAATAAAGTTTCATATACCAAAAGTTATTATAGGGGCTACGCTAGTAGCATTTGGAACAAGTTTTCCAGAACTATTAACTACCATTACAGCTAATTTAAATAGTAAACCTGATATTGCAATATCAAATATAGTTGGTAGCAATATTTTTAATATAACTCTTGTTTTAGCCATTACTCTTTTTATTGTTAAAAAAGAGAATTTTAATAATAACTTTTTGATTAAAGATGCCTCTTGGGTAGCTATTGCTACTATTATATTTATTCTTATGGCTTTAGATGGCAAGATTAGCAAATTAGACTCTATTTTACTTATACTTATAATGATAAGTTACATCTGCTTTCTATTTAAAGAGACTTCTAAATTAACTAACAATATAGAACTTAATGGAGAGTTTCATCTATTAAAAGGAACTTTAATATTAATTTTAGGGTTTTTTTTAGTAGTTATTGGTGCATATTTTACAGTTGAAAGTGCATCTGCTATTGCACACTCATTTAATATTAGTGAGTGGTTAATTGGTATAATACTTATTAGTTTTGGCACATCTCTTCCTGAATTAGCAGTCTCTATCTCAGCTATAGCAAAAGGAAAAACAGATATAGCAATAGGTAATATTATTGCTTCAAATCTATCAAATATAACAGTAGTTTTAGGTACTACAGGAGTTATTAAAGAGATACCAATATCTTTAACAACACATATATTTGATATTGCAACAATGATTACTACTACTATTATACTTATTATTATTACAAATAGTAAATTATATATTAGACCAATGGGAATTTTATTATTAATATTATTGGTTCTCTTTTTATCTAAAATAACTACACTTTAAAATTAAAAAATAATAAAAAAAGATGGAGCGGGAAACGGGACTCGAACCCGCGACCCTCAGCTTGGAAGGCTGACGCTCTAGCCAACTGAGCTATTCCCGCATGGCTATTTAGATTGGTTGCGGAAAGAGGATTTGAACCTCTGACCTTCGGGTTATGAGCCCGACGAGCTACCGAACTGCTCTATTCCGCGATAATTCATGGATGGGGTAGAGGGATTCGAACCCCCGAATAACGGTACCAAAAACCGTGGCCTTACCGCTTGGCGATACCCCAATAGATAAAAATTGGTTGCAGAAAGAGGATTTGAACCTCTGACCTTCGGGTTATGAGCCCGACGAGCTACCGAACTGCTCTATTCTGCGATATATAAAAATTGGTTGCGGAAAGAGGATTTGAACCTCTGACCTTCGGGTTATGAGCCCGACGAGCTACCGAACTGCTCTATTCCGCGATAATTCATGGATGGGGTAGAGGGATTCGAACCCCCGAATAACGGTAC
>JALWDJ010000064.1:0-20477 GCA_027014605.1 Campylobacteraceae bacterium | reverse complement strand
GGTTATGAGCCCGACGAGCTACCGAACTGCTCTATTCCGCGATAATTCATGGATGGGGTAGAGGGATTCGAACCCCCGAATAACGGTACCAAAAACCGTGGCCTTACCGCTTGGCGATACCCCAATATGTGTTACACATTATTTTATGTGGACGAAATTATAGGAAAAATCAGTATAAATGTCAAGGGTTGTAGATAAAAAATAGTATAATAATCTTTTAAAGTGTTTAAAAAAAACATTTTAGTTGATTTTATATTGTCAAAAAGGGAAATAGAATTTATGTTTAAAAGAGCAATGGAGAGAGTTGAGACTGCTATTAATGAGATAAAAAAGGGTCGCATGGTTATTATGATGGATGATGAAGATAGAGAAAATGAAGGTGATTTAGTATATGCAGCAACATTTTCAACTCCAGAGCTTGTTAATTTTATGGCAAAAGAGGCAAGAGGACTTATCTGTACACCTGTAACTAAATCTATTGCTAAAAAGTTACATCTTCTCCCCATGGTAGATAATAATATCTCAAATCATGAAACAGCATTTACAGTATCAATAGATTCAGCAACAGCAGAAACTGGAATATCTGCTATTGAGAGAGATGATTGTATCTCAAAATTAGCAAACCCTTTAACTACAAGTGAAGATTTTGTTCGCCCTGGACATATTTTCCCACTTATTGCTAAAGATGGTGGTGTTTTGGTAAGAACAGGTCATACTGAGGGTTCTGTTGATATATGTAAATTAGCGGGTCTTGCACCTGTTGGAGTTATCTGTGAGATTATTAAAGATGATGGTACAATGGCAAGGCATGATGATTTAGAGATTTTTTCCAAAAAACATAATATCCCCATAGTATATATATCTGATTTAGTAGCATATCGTCTAGCAAATGAGAAATTAATAATTCGTCTAAGTGAACGAAAAATAGATTTTATGGGCTTACAAGTCAATAAAATTAATTATGAAGACCATTTAGGTAGAATTCATAAAGTAATTGTATTTGGAGAGATTAATACAATATCTAATGTAAAATTTCATAATATAGGTTTAGATGTTGATTTAATCTTAAACTCTAATCGTTTTAGTTCTATGCAAAAATCACTAGAATATTTAAAAAATAATGGTGGAATTTTAATATTTTTAGATACTAAAATCATATCAAAAGAACAAGCAAAAGAGTTTGGAATTGGAGCTCAGATACTTAAAGATTTAGGTGTGTCTGACATAAATCTTTTAACTTCAAATATAGATACAGAGTTTATTGGACTATCAGGATTTGGACTAAATGTTGTCAATAAGACAAGACTTTAGATTAATTTTAATTATATATTTAAATTATATCTCTTTTTATGATAGAATTTGTCAAATTTAATAAAAAGGAGATAATCCATGAGTAAAGATATATTCTATCCAGATAGAGAGCTTTTTAAGAACTCTCCTATTCCTGATATGGAGAGTTATAAGAGATTGGTAGAAGAGTTTGAAAATGATTATGAAGGAACTTGGGCAAAGTTTGCAAGAGAGAAGATAGATTGGTTTAAACCTTTTGATAGTGTCCTAGATGAGTCTAATGCACCATTTTATAAGTGGTTTAGTGGTGGAGAGTTAAATGTTGCACATCAGTGTGTAGATAGACACTTAGCTACCAAAAAGAATAAAGCTGCAATTATCTTTGAGGGAGATAATGGAGACCAGAGAATTTTAACATATAGAGAGTTAGCCTATGAGGTTAATAAGACTGCAAATATGTTTAAAAATGAGTTTGGAGTTAAAAAAGGTGATAGAGTAGTTATCTATATGCCAATGATACCAGAGTCAGCTGTTGTTATGTTGGCTTGTGCAAAGATTGGTGCAATTCACTCTATTGTATTTGGTGGATTTAGTGCAGATGCTCTAAAAGATAGAATTATAGATGCTAGTGCAAAGCTTGTAGTAACAGCAGATGGAGCATTTAGAAAAGGAAAACCATATATGTTAAAGCCTGTAGTAGATAAGGCTTTAGAGAGTGGTTGTGAGTCTGTTGAAAAGGTTTGTGTTGTAGAGAGAAATGGAGAAGATATTAAGTGGATAGCTGGTAGAGACTACTCATATAATGAACTTATAAAACATCAATCCTCTAAGTTTGAAGCCCAACCTATGGAGTCTGAAGAGCCACTATTTTTACTATACACAAGTGGAAGTACAGGAAAACCAAAAGGTGTTCAACACTCTCAAGCTGGATATATTTTGTGGGCTCAGATGACTATGGAGTGGGTATTTGATATTAAAGATAATGATACCTATTGGTGTACAGCAGATATTGGTTGGATTACAGGACACACTTATATAGTATATGGGCCACTAGCAAGTGGAGCTACAACAGTTATGTTTGAGGGAGTTCCAACTTTCCCTGATGCTGGAAGATGTTGGAGAATGGTAGAAGAGTATCAGATAAATCAGTTCTATACAGCACCAACAGCCATAAGACTTCTCCATAAAATGGGAAAAGATGAACCTAGTAAATATGATTTAAGCTCTCTAAGAGTCTTAGGAACAGTTGGTGAGCCAATAGACCCACCTGCGTGGAAGTGGTACTATGAAGCAGTTGGAAGCTCAAGATGCTCTATTGTAGATACATATTGGCAGACTGAAACAGGTGGACATATGATTTCTCCAATTCCAAGTGCAACTCCAATTAAACCTGCATGTGCAACTTTTCCACTACCAGGAATTATAGCTGAAGTAATAGAAAAAGATGGAACTCCAACTCCTATTGGAGAAAAAGGTTTTATGTGCTTTACAAAACCGTGGCCTAGTATGATAAGAACTATATGGAATGACCCAGAGAGATTTAAAAAATCATATTTTGGAGATTGTAAAAAAGATGGAAAACCTGTTTACTTCTCTGGTGATGGTGCAATGGTTGATGAAGATGGATATATTACAATTACAGGTAGAACAGATGATGTTATTAATGTATCTGGACATAGAATTGGAACAGCAGAGATTGAAGCATCTATTAAAAAACACCCTAATGTAGCTAGTGTAGCAGTTGTAGGAAAACCTCATCAGATTAAAGGAGAGGGAATTTTTGCATATATTGTCTTAAAACATGTCCCTATATCTAAAACTGATGAGGTAGCTGATGATTTAGAGACGATGAAAGAGATAAATCAGATTATAAAATCAGATATTGGAGCTATTGCACTATGTGATGGTATGGCATTTGTTCCAGACCTACCAAAGACTCGTTCAGGTAAGATTATGAGAAGAATTTTGAGAAGTATTATAAAGGGTGAAAAAATAACACAAGATATATCAACTCTTGAAGACCCAACGATTGTATCTACAATTGAAAATATTGTTAATAAATAACTATCTAAACTATCTTCTTTAGAAGATAGTTTTTCACTCCAAAAGAGATAATTATAATATAAACCTATTTCTAAAATATAAAAAATATTTTAATAAAACATTTTATGTTTAATTTAAAATTTCTTTTTAAAATATTCATTCTTAATTTAAACTTACAAGCATAAATTAATCCTATTATTAATATAATAGATATTGCTAATATTATATTAAGGGAAATTTAAAAATTATGTCAAAAGAGATTATAGACCCTAGAATAAAAAAATTTAAAAAAATTATAACAGTTGACCCATATTTTAAAAAAAATTATGAATATAAAAATCAGGTATTAAAACCCTTAGATAAACTATATCTTGATAATAAAAATTTTGTTATCTCATATATCCAAAATAGAGATATGATAATAGCATCTTTTGACCTTGGATATAATATTGATGAGGCTGAACTTGATGATTTGATATATATGAAAGCCTATGATGAACTTGGATTAGATACAGAAAAAGAGTATTCGATAACTCATCAAAAGGCATCTAATGATGAGAATAATGGAATTTATCATCTATTTATAAGTGAACCAGAGACTATAGATAAGATAATTGCTCCAATTTTAGAGAAGACTGCGTATATAGACCTTCTAGTTCCAGCACCTATTCTATATAGAACTCTATATACAAGCTCTACACTTGAAGCCAATGAAGCTCACTGTTTTATATATTTTACAATGAGTGATGCTTTTGTTACTGTATATAATAATGGAGAGTTTCTATACTCAAAATCATTAGAGTTTTCACTTCAACAAATATATGAAAAGTATTGTGCAATGATTGGAGAAAGAGTTGATGAGAAGGAGTTTTTCGAAGTACTAGAAGCTGAGGGACTAAAAGCGACAGACTCATCTTTTCAACAAAATATTATGAAACTATTTAGCGAAATATTTTTGCAAATAAATGATATTATTATCTATGCGAAAAGAGCTTATGGAATAGATACAATTCAGAGACTATTTTTAGGCTCAATAAAAGGTCCAATTATTGGTTTAGGTGATTATGGATATAACTATTTAGGTATTGCAACATTCAATTTAGATTTTAACTTTGATATAAAAAATGATGCGTGGTATGTTGACCAACTTCAATATATGATGGTTCAATCTGGATTAGATTTTATTCAAAATCCATCTAAAATTGTAAATCTAACTCCAACACCTAGACCTCCTGTATTTGCTAAACGAGCTAGTGGACAGTTTATTATTAGTACAGTTGTAGCTTCATTATTAGCACTAGGTTGGCCACTATACTATATCTTTATCTCATACTCAACAGATGTATATAATATAACCTTAAAAAGTAAAGATAAAAAGTTGAATAGTATAGCATCTAAATATAAAAAAATTATAGCTAATAAGAGAAAAGTCATAAATGAGAATAAAAAAGAGTTAAAGAGATTAACTAATATGTTTGAGAGTAAAGCTAAAACCCTAACCTATATACATAATAAAAAGGTAAACTATAATCTTAAATCAAATTTTTTAAATCAGTTTGCACATGATTTAATAGATTATGGTGTGGCAGTAGAGGAGATAGATAGCAATAACGATTTTTTTACTTTATCTGTTGTTAGTGATGATGATAAGAAGATAACAAAATATATTAAATATATATCAAAAAAATATTTTGATAAGATTAAAAAGATAGATATAAAAAGAATTTCTATTAGTAATGAAGATTTACTATATAGAGGTATTTTGGAAGTGAGTTTTATATAATGAATGGAATTTTATATAGTTTAGATAACCTATTTAAAGATAAGAGTGAAAATGAGAAGTGGATGATTATATTAATGATAACAATAATTATTGGTTATCTTTCATATTCTCTATTTTTACCTTATGCAGAGGATAAATATAAAAAGTCTCTATCTACAAAAAAGAGATTAGATAAGAGTATATTAGCTAATAAACAGTATATAAATAGTATCTCTGTCGGTGGAGATAGAGATTATTATATTAAAAAATATGATAAAGATATATTAAATTTAGAAAGAGACATAAAAAAGACAAATAGTGATATTAATTTTATATCTGCTAAATTAGAAGAGTTATCACCTCTTCTATTTAATAAAGAGAGCTGGTCTATATTTTTAAATAGTATTACAGCACAAGCTAAAAAACAGTTAGTAACCATAGAGTATATTGAGAATAAATATGTAGATAATAATGGAAGTTTTGGACATGTTTTAGAAATTTCTGTAGGTTGCAAGGGTGAATATAGAAATTTAGTTAAGTTTATAAATAGGCTTGAAAAAAATATATTAGTTACTGATATATATCAAACTAGTATTAGATTAGATGAAAATAGAACAACTACTATTGCTGATATAAATATCTCTGTATGGGGGATTAACCACTAATGAAAAAGATATTAATTATTATATTACCAATATATATGTTTGCAATCTCTCTTAGCCATAAAGAGATAACTAAAATGGTAGAGAGTATAAAGGTTGAGAGAGCAGGATTAGGTTTAAATGTTCTAAACAATACCCCTAATCCATTTGCAATAGAGAAGAGAGTTGTAAAAGAAAAACCTAAAGAGAAAAAGATTGAAATTAAAAAAGTCAAAATTATAAAACAGCCTGAAGAGATTTATGAACTTACAGCAATACTTAATAATAGAGCTTTTATCAATGGAAAGTGGTATAAAGTAGGTAGCAAAATCGGAACATACACCATAAAAGCTATGGGAGAAAGAAGTGTTATTTTAAAAAATATAAGAGGAGAGAAGAGACTGAAGATAAAAGAGAGAGAAAAAAAATTTAAGATGTTTAAAGGAAATTAAAATGAAATTTTTAAAAAAAATTATAATAATATCTCTATTTATAAACCTAGGAATAACTAATATTCAAGCAAGAAGTTGTACTACACAAATGTTTACAGTAACACTAAATAGTTCACTAACATATAGTGATGTCATAGAGAATATTGCAGATGCGTGTGGATTGACTATTATTGTAAAAGATAAAGAGGCAAAAAAGAGGCTTCAAGAACATCTATATTTTGTAAATTTAAAAAATGCCTCTTTAATTGAGTTTTTAGATACTATATTGACTGAAAATAATATAGGTTATGACTTAATTGGAAATAGATTAGAGATATACTATCTTAAAACTAAAACATTTAAGTTAAATTATATATCTGGAGATAGAGTAGGAAAGAGTAATGCACATGTAACTATTGCAAATAATAGTACTTCAGGTGGTGGTGTTAAAAGTGGTGGAGATAAAGGGGGTTCTACGGGTTCTAAGACAGGTGTATCTATTGAGACAAATGATAATTTTAAATTTTGGTCAAAAATAGCCAAAGAATTGCATAGTCTTATTAATAGACCAGAAGATAACTATAAAGCACCAGAACCGATTGTAAATGCAGAGGCTGGAATGATTACAGTTACAGGTACTCCTCGACAATTAAAAAGAGTATCAAAATATATCAATGAGGTTTCAAAACAGTTACAAAATCAAGTTTTAATTGATGTTAGTATTTTAAGTGTATCTTTTGATGATAGTGCAACAACAGGTATTGATTGGTCTCAACTATATAGTTTACAAAATATGGCAGTATCAACATTTGCTTTAGCTAAAAAGAATATTACTGATTTAGGGTGGACTCAAGATAGTTCTGGTGGTAACAGTATTAATAGTGCAACAATAGGAAAAGGGGGACTTCCTAATGCAAGGGGATTAGTAGCTAATGGTTCTGTTAAGATGAATGATATTATTAAATTTTTAAAAAGTCAAGGAGATGTAAGGTCAATATCTAATCCTAAAGTATTGACTCTAAATAATCAACCTGCACTTATATCAGTTGGAAATGAACTATTTTATAAGATACAGACACAATCTGTCCTACAGGGTGCAAGTGGTGCAGGAAGTTCAACAAGTGGAGAGACTATAGACTCTGTATTTGCAGGAATTTTATTAGATATTACACCAGAAATTTCAGAGAATGGAGTAATTACTCTAAAGATTAATCCATCAATATCTGATACACTAGATGTAGTCCAGAGAGATAATACAGGTTCAAGAAATATTCCACCAGATTTATCAAGAAAGCAAATCTCTTCAGTTGTAACAATGAGAGATGGTGAGCATGTTATATTAGGAGGACTCATCTCATCCAAAAAGGGTACAAAAGTATCTAAAGTTCCACTTTTAGGAGATTTACCTCTGCTTGACCAGATTTTTAAAAGAGAGGTTAAAATTAATAGTGTTGAAGAGTTAGTACTCATAATTACTCCTCATATTATTACAAAAGATAAAGAGTTATCCTTAGAAGATTTAGGATATAGAAAGTTAAAAGATGAGAAAAAGTAAATATAACGATATAAAAAATATATTTATAGATAGTATAGATAATGATAACTTTGTAGAACTACCATTAACTACTTTTAACTATCAAACCCTAGAGGATAGTCTAAATAAACCTCTCAAGATGATACTCCTTTTTGGAAGACCTGGAACAGGAAAGAGTATGATTTTAAATAGACTATACCATAATCTAAAAAACATAAGAGAGATACACTATTTTGATGCTCCAATTCTTAGTGAAAAGGAGTTCTTAAAAAGTATATATGAGTCTATTTCATCTGAAAAAATTCCAAATAATATGCGTGTTAATTTTGATGGACTACTAAAATATGTACAAAATTTAAAAGGAAGAAGAGAGATTACATTTTTGCTCGATGAGTGTCAACTATATAGTGAAGCACTTATGGAGAAGATTAGACTCTTATCAGATACAAGAGTAGTAAAGTTTGTAATTACTCTACATAAAACAGAAAATGAAGATATCATAGCAAAAGAGCATTTTAAGACTCGTATATGGGAGATTGTAGAGCTTAGAAATGCTTCTATTGAGGATTTGGAGATTTATATTCAAAAGAAATTAATACAAAAAGGTTTTGTAGAGGTGGCTAATATGTTTACTCCTAAACATATTAATTTTATTCACCACTTTACTAAAGGAAATTTTAGAGAGACAAATAAATTCCTATATACACTCTTTAATATATATGAATATTATGATATTAATACTCCAGAGAAACTATTAGGAACTAAACTCTCTAAAAAAATTCTTGAAATGACAGCAATAAAGATAGGATATATAAATGATTAATGTAAAAGAGCTTGAGAAGAGATGGATAAAATATAAAACAAAAAGTTTTATGATAATAGCATTTATGGTGACTATTATAGGTTCACTAATCTATGGTGGCTATTATATTTTATATAAATTGGATTTTAGTAATAAAAAAGAACATAAAAAAGCTGTTATGTCTGCTGTTAGAGTAGTAGATGAGAAAAATATTTCAATATTAACTCCACCATCATCTACTCCTTTACCTCCTACACCAACAAAAGAGCCTAAAAAGGATATTATCCAATTAGCACCAACTATTCCTATAGTAGATTTTGATAATAAAGAGATTAAGATTAAAAAAAAAGAGATTAAACATATAGTCCAACACAAAAAAAGATTAGTTAAAAGAGTTAAAAAGTATAAACCTAAAAAACCAAAACTCAAAAAAGATATTAAACCTAAAATAGAAGTTCATAAAGAAGAAAAAATAGAACATAAGATAAAAAAAATAAATTTTAAGATTACTACCAATAACTATATGAACATTATGAAACAAAAGTTTAATAAAAATAAAAATCCAAGAGATGCTTTACTTATTGCAAAAGCATATTATAGAGCAGGAAATTATAAAGAGTCTGAAATATGGGCATTAAAAGCAAACAATTTAGATAAAAATTCTGAAGAGAGCTGGTTACTTTTTGCAAAATCTAAAAATGCATTAGGTAAGAAGAGAGAGGCATTAAAAATTTTAATAGCATATTATAATAAAACTAAATCCCCTGATGCAAAACTTTTAATAGAAAAAATTAGTTCAAAGAGCATATAATGAGAGTTATTATAATATTAATAATATATATATTAGATATATCAGCATCAAACCTATCAACTCTATATAAATTTTATGAGAAACAGGAGTATGATAAGGGGTGTAATTATGGATTTAAACACTACTCCAAAAACAAAAATAGTGAAAAGTTCTTAACTCTATATGGACTCTCATGTTTAGAAACTAATAATATAGATAGAGTGGCAATTCCTATGATAAATCTAAATAAAACTAAAAGTTCAAGAGAGAATGCTAGTTATTTTGCGACTATTTTACTTCAAAAAAATCTACTAAGACAAGCAATTTTAGATAAAAAATCATTAAGTTATCTAACTTTGCCAAAGACAAATTTTACAATATCAAAAATTTTTAATCTATTTGTAAAAAAAGAGTATAAATTAGTAGATGGAGTATATAGATTAGAGAATGGAAATTTTAGTTACAGTGTATATATTAGAGATAACTATATGATTATTGATGTTTTTAATAGTGATAGATTTATAAAAAGATATAGATATAGATAGGAGATAAATATGAATAGAATTATAGATTTACTAATTGAAAATGGAGTAATAGACCAAGCTAAACTAAACCTTTTTATAAAAAAGTATGGAGAAGAGAGAGTAAATATTGAAAATCTTATTAAAGTAAAAATTATTAATATTGTTCAGATGGAAGAGGCTTTAATAAAAGAGCTTAGAATGCACACTATTGAGATGGATGATTTAGAAGCAATTAATGGAATAGATACAACAAGAATACTAAAAAGAATTGCTAAAAATTTAGATATTAAATACATTGAGATAAATGATATTGATATAGACTATAAGTTATTAGAGAGACTACCTCTAAAACAGCTAATAAGATATAATGCTCTACCTCTATATATACAAGACTCTGTTGTAACCGTGGCATTTGCAAATCCAAATGATTTTGAAGCTAAAGGAGCTATTGAGAGATTTTTCCATGGGAAGATAATGGAAGTAGCTATTGCAAAAGAGAAGATGATACAAAAAGAGCTTTTAAAGATTAAGACTAATGAAGAGGTAAAAGAGTACTCTGAAGATATTAAGCATGATTTAACAGATGGAGCTACAGAGATAGCAGAAGATAGTAAAGAGTCTCCTGCTGTACTTAAACTTATTGAGACTATTTTAAAAACAGCAATTGATGCAAAAACAAGTGATATACATATAGAGGCGACAGAACATAACTGTATAGTTAGATATAGGATTGATGGCATGCTTCAAGAGTATTTTAAACTTGAAAAGGTTATCTTTGGACCTCTTGCATCAAGAACTAAACTTCTATCAAACCTAGATATAGCAGAGAAGAGAAAACCACAAGATGGAAGATTTACACAGATAGTAAATGGTAGTGTATATGATTTTAGGGTATCAACTCTTCCAACTCTATTTGGTGAATCTATTGTTATGAGGATTTTAGATAAATCAAAAGCTTTAGTTAAACTAGAAGATGCAGGAATGAACTCTATAGCCTATAAGAAATTTACAAAAGGGATAAAATCACCCTATGGAATTATGCTAGTAACTGGTCCAACTGGTTCTGGAAAGACTACAACTCTATATGGGGCATTAAATGCTATTATTGATGTAAAAGATAAAATTATTACAGTTGAAGACCCAGTTGAGTATCAAATGAGTGGAATACAACAGGTTCAAGTTAGTCCTAATACAGGACTCACCTTTGCAGCTGCCCTTCGTTCAATACTTAGACAAGACCCAGATAAGATTATGATTGGGGAGATTAGGGACCAAGAGACACTAAGGATAGCAATAGAGGCTGCCCTTACAGGACACCTAGTATTATCTACTCTACATACAAACGATGCAATCTCAGCTATAAATAGAATGCAAGATATGGGAATAGAAGATTATCTACTAGCAGGAGCTGTTATTGGTATTCAGGGACAGAGACTTGTTAGAAAGATTTGTAGTGTATGTAAAGAGGAGGAGAAGAGTATCAATCCTGATAATCTAAAAGAGATAGAAAAATATTTACCAAAAAATCCAAAATTCTATAAGGGTAAAGGGTGTGCTGTATGTAATAATAGTGGATATTCAGGAAGGGAAATGATTTCAGAGGTTCTCTTAATATCAGAAGAGTTATCAACTATGATTGCAAATGGTGCATCAAAAGAGAAACTAAGAGAACAGGCATTTAAAGAGGGATTTATAACTATGCTTCAAGATGGAGTAAATAAGGCCTTACAGGGTAAAACATCACTTGAAGAGGTATTAAGGGTGGCTAGATAATGAACTATTATAAAGTTACAATGAGTAAGAGAGGTAAAAGAACTCAAGAGATAATAAAAGCAAAGAGTAAAATTAGTGCAATTAGAACAGCTAAACAGGAGTTTACAGGATTTAATATTATTAAAGCTGAAGAGACAACTCCAAATATGGGTGCTAGAATAGGTGATTTTTTATCTAGTTTAAAAAGTTCATTTGAACCAAAAATAGATATTGGAAATAAAATATCATCTATTAGACAGATAGCAGTTATGACAGATGCAGGAATATCTATTCATGATTCAATTGATGAGGTTGCTAAAAATACAGAAAATGAGAAACTAAAAAGAATATATAGTACAATTAGCAATGATATTAATGCAGGAAAGGGTATTAGTGACTCGATAGAACCATATAGAGAAGATTTTGGACATGTAGCACTTGCTATGACAAATCTTGGTGAAAAGACAGGTAATATATCTGGAGCTTACCATAAATTAGCAGATATTTTAGAGAGTATTAGAGATAATACTAAAAAGTTTAAAAAGGCTATTAGAACACCTCTAATTACATTTGTAGCAATGGGAATTGCATTTACCATTCTTATTATGGTGGTTGTTCCAAAATTTAAAGCTATGTTTGAAAAATTTAAGGCTGAACTACCAGTTCCTACACAGATACTACTCTTTTTAGAGAATATCCTAAATAATTATGGACTCTATGTTTTAGGTGGATTAGCCACTATAGTTTTTATATTTATACACACCTATAAGACAAATAGAGATTTTAAATATAGAGTAGATAAAATTTTAATTCACCCCAAATTCTATCTAATACATAAAGTTATATTCTTCTCAACTATGCACAAATATACTCTAGTATTTGGAGAGCTAGTAAAAGCAGGTATCCCTGTATCTGAAGCACTTGATACAGCTGTTGATATGGTAGATAATCTATATATTAAGCAGAAACTCTTAACAGTAAATGCAAATATTGCTAGAGGTATCTCTCTATCTGATGCTTTTGAACAGACAGAGCTATTTGAAAATATGCTACTACAGATGATACGAGCAGGAGAGAGCAGTGGACAACTTGATATGATGTTAGAAAAAGTGACAAACTACTATGATAGTAGATTTCAAGACCTTATTGATAACCTTGCAGCATATATTGAGCCTATTATGCTATTTTTTATTGCAGGATTAGTTCTCTTAATGGCACTTGGAATATTTATGCCTATGTGGGATTTAGGAAAGGCTGTTAACAAATAAATGCTAAAAGAGATGCAGTAACTGCCACATTTAGAGACTCCACTCCTCTTCTCATAGGGATAGAGATAGATTTATCTGATATCTTCTCTATCTCTTTAGATACTCCTATAGTCTCATTTCCTAATATAAATATAGTTCTATTAGAGTAAACCTCATCTATATAACTATTTTTTGCATAAGATGATAGAGTATATATATATGTATTGTTCTTTTTAAATCTTTTTAGAGTAGTTAGTAGAGATGAGGTTTTAATAATAGGTAGTTTAAATATTGTACCTACACTTGATTTTATAACAAGTGGTGATATTTGAGCCGATTTCTTTGTAGGTAAGATAATGGCATCTATATTTCCTGCTGTAGCAGAACGGATAATCATACCTAAATTTTGAGGATTAGATATTCCATCAAGAGCTAAGAGCCTATATGAGCTATATTTTTTAATAAACTCCTCTTCAGTTAAAAAATCTTTCATAATAATATCTAATGCTACGCCTTGGTCTTGTTTTGAGTTTTTAGATATATATGATAGAGACTTTTTACTATGGTAGGCTATCTCTATATCTCTCTTTTTAGCCAATTTTACTATTTTATCTAGTTGAGGTGTATCTCTATTAGATGTAGATAGATGAAGCTTATATATCTTTAGAGTTTTATCTAATAGAGCCTCTAAGATGGGATTTCTCCCATATATAGTTAAAATTTTATCTAAATTAATCTGTTCCATTCCAAGCAATAGTAGCTTTACCTTTCTCATCAAAATTAACAGCAGGTAGTCCCATAATATTAAATCCAGCATCAACATAGTGAACCTCTCCTGTAACTGCTGAACTCAAATCAGATAGTAGATACATACCAGAGTTTCCAACCTCATCAATAGTTACATTTCTCTTAAGTGGAGCGTGTGCTGTATTCCATTTTAATAAAAATGAGAAGTCCCCAATACCAGCAGCAGCTAAAGTCTTAATAGGACCTGCACTAATTGCATTTACTCTAATGCCATCTTTTCCTAAATCTTCTGCCAAATATCTAACACTCATATCAAGTGCAGCTTTTGCAACTCCCATTAGATTATAGTTTGGAACATATTTTACTCCACCAAGATATGTAAGAGTTAAGATTGATGAGTTTTTTGAGAGTATTGGTTTTAATTCTCTTATTATCTCAATTAGAGAATAGACTGAAATATCCATAGCAATATTAAAAGCATCTTTTGGTATATCTACAAATCTACCACTTAAACCAGATTTTGGGGCAAATGCAATAGAGTGAACAATAAAATCTATCTCTCCCATATCTTTCTCAAGTGACTCTTTTAGTGCTTTTATCTCCTCTGGTCTGCTTACATCACAAGGATAAAATCTATTACCACACTCTAAATCCTCTGCAATAGGGGCTAATTTTCTCTTAAATCTCTCATTTAAAAATGTAATTGCCATCTCTGCCCCTTGTGCATGACAAGCCTTAGCAATTCCATAAGCTATTGATTTTTTATTTGCAATTCCAAGGACTACTCCTTTTTTGCCTTTCATTATCATACAATTATCTCCATAATTAAAATTAATTGCGTATTTTATCATGATTAGATAGAATTTTATATAAATTTTATAATTAAGAGATAGAGTAATATGGAAAAAATATTAATAATAAATACAGGTGGAACATTTAATAAAATATATAATCCTATAAATGGAGAGTTAGAGATTGATAAGAGTGGTAAAGCTATAAAGACTATTGCAAAATCATGGTTAATAGATTTTAAAATTATTAATATTATTGGTAAAGATAGTTTAGATATAATAGATAGTGATAGAGAAGAGATATATAAAACTATAGAGAAGTCAGAATTTAAAAAGATTATTATTGTTCATGGTACAGATACGATTGATAAGACAGCAAAATATCTTGATGAACTTAATTTAGATAGACAAATTATTTTAACAGGTGCAATGGTTCCATTTTCAATAAATCCAATAGAGGCAACTGCAAATCTATCTTCTGCCTATGGCTATCTTTTAAGAAAAAGGGAGAATAGGATTTATATAGCTATGAATGGTAAGATAGATTTGTATAAAAGAGTTATTAAAAATAGGGGAAAAGGATATTTTGTAATAACTCTTTAAAATGTAACAACATACTAGGAGGGATTCCAATCTTTAGCGATTTAGAAATAGGGGGATACTAAAGATGTATGTTGTTACATGAGAATTATAACACAAACAAACTTAAACAAGATTAAATATACAATGTTTTTTGTGATTTTTTTTATTGAATATTGAAAATTAGAGTAATAAAATAAGATTTTAAAAAATAGAACATCTTTAAAAGTTTAGAAATAATCTGATATACTCCTTAATAAAAAGGAGAGCTTATGCCTAGAGGTTTTAAAAAAATACCTCAAGAGAATGGGGTAACACTAAGTATGCTACTTATTACAATTTTTGCATCTATTTTAGTACTTATTCTAACAATACCAAATATATATTTAGATAATAATATATACTATGAGAGTAGAGAGATAGCACACTATGAGAGTATTGCTCAAACTCTAAGAGCAGAACAGAGTATTATCCGACATAAACTTGAAAAACTCAAATATCAAGAGAGCGTCTTAAATCAAGAGCAGGTAATTGATGATTAGGAAATTTTTAGAGTTTGCACTAGATAGACCAGCACTAAATCATATATTTATGATTTTTATGGTTATTATGTCTATATTTGCATATAAAAATATTCCCAAAGAGATTTTTCCTCCATCTAAACTAGACCAAATAATTATAACAGGTGGATATGTGGGAGCTAGTGGAGATGTACTAGATAAGATGGTTGTAAAAAATCTTGAAGATGAGTTACAGTCTCTATCTCAAATAGATACTATAGATACAACTATTCAAAATGGATTTTTTAAAATCATTGCAGATATTAAAAAAGATGATAATCCTCAATTAGTATTGAGTGATGTAAAAGATATTATCTCAAATCTAAAAAAAGATTTACCATCAGATATGGACGAACCTATTGCTAAGGTTGCTATTCAGGAGTATCCATTAATAATGGTTGCAATATCAGGAGATGTACCTAAAAAGAGACTTGTTGATATTGCAAATGAGCTTAAGAGCAGACTATCTACAATCAATAATCTAAGTGGGATTGATATTAGAGGTAAATCAGATGAAGAGATACTCATAACACTAGACCAAAAGAGGATAGATGCTTATGGATTATCTAAGAGTGCTATATATAGAGCTATATCTAATCTATCATCAATATTTCCAATAGGAACTATAAAACAGAGAGGTAATCATCTATATATATCTACGATAAATGGTGAAAAGAGTCAAAAAAAATTAGAAGATACAATCTTAGAGGTTAATGGAAAAAAATTTTATCTAAAAGATATTGCATCTATCCATATAGGGTTAGCTACACCAAAACAGCTATCTCACTTTAATGGAAAAGCAAACCTATCAATAGATATTCAAAAGACAAAAGAGGGAAATGCTATAGCTTTAGTTAGAGAGATTAAAGAGATATTAAAAGAGTATAATCAAAAATATAGAGATATAGATTTTGAGTCATATACAGATACATCTGTTTGGATAAAAAATCGTCTAAATCTAGTATCTTCAAATATTCTATTTGGACTTATCTTAGTGATGTTATCACTCTTTTTAACTCTAAATTTTCGTATAGCTTTAGTAGTTGGATTAGGAATACCTACCTCTTTTATGATTACAATAATTTTTGCAAATATGATTGGGTATAGTCTAAATATGCTAACACTCCTTGGTGCATTAATTGCTCTTGGAATGTTGGTTGATGAGGCGATTGTGGTAGCTGAAAATATCTATAGACATTTAGAGATGGGGAAATCTCCACGACAAGCTTCAATAGATGGCTCTGTTGAGATGTTTCCTGCTGTTTTAGCATCAACACTAACTACTGTATTTGCATTTTTACCTCTTCTTATTATGAGTGGAAAGATGGGTGTATTTATGAAAGTATTACCTGTTATGATTACTATTTTACTACTTAGTTCTCTATTTGAGGCTTTCTATTTTCTTCCACTTCATGCAAAAGAGTTCTTCTCTATTGGAAAAATCCATAAAGTTCATAGTGAAAAAAATCTCTTTTGGGAGGTTATGTATAGTATATATAGCAAAATTTTAACTTCTCTTTTAAGATTTAAGTGGATTTCGCTATTTGCCTTAGTAGGAGCTATTATATTTGGAACTATGAGTATGCTAAAGGTTACTAAGTTTCAACTATTTCCAGAGTTTGATGTGCAACAGCTATATATTAATGGGAAAGTTAATATTAACTATAAGCTTGAAGAGACAGAAAAATTTGTAACAGTAGTAGAGAAAGAGTTACTAAAAAATATAGACAAAAAGAGTGTCGATTCAATTACTTCTGTTATTGGTTTTAGAATGAATGCAGACCAAACAATAGAGACAGGTGAAAATCTTTTTCAAATCTTTATTAATCTACATGAGAAAGCTCCAGAGAACTTTTTTGATAGATATATCAATCCTTTTTTCTCATTAGAGTATGATGGTAGTGATATGATAAGAGTTAAAAAAGCTCAAGAGTTAATAAAAGATATTCAAGATAATATTTTAAAGAGAGTAAAAGATTATAAGATAGATAATAAAAAGATATTTGAAGAGTTTAATATCTTTGCTCAACAGACAGGAATTGTAGGGCATGATATTGAGATTGGATTAGTGGCAAAAGACAATGTACTAAATGCAATAAAATTAATAGAGAGTAATTTATCTAAAATAGATGGTGTTCATGATATATCAGATAATGCAAATGAGGGTGAGATGGAGCTAAAATTGAGAGTCAATGAGTATGGACAATCTTTAGGACTTAGTGAAGGGTATATCTCATCAGCTCTTAGAGGCTCATTCTTTAAAGGAGAGTATGCAAAAGCATTCAATAGAGATGGATTAATTAGAATTAAAGTTGAAGATAGATATAAAGATAGAAAAGATAGCATTGTTAATTTTAGATTAACAACACCTAATGGTAGAGAGGTTAGACTAAAAGATGTTTGTGATTTCTACTATAAAAAGAGTTTTGTTAGAATATTTAAAGAGGATGGAGATAGAGTCTATTCTGTATTTGCAAGGGTTGATAGTAAAAAGATAGTAGCTAGTGATGTTATGAAGAGGATAGAGCCTATTTTAGAGCAGTTAAAATCTAAAGGCGTAAAAGTTATTATTAAAGGTGAAGAGAAAGAGAACAATAGAATGAAACGAGATATGAGTCAAGCTGGTATTATTGCTATATTTCTAATATTTATAACTCTAGTTTGGATGTTCAACTCAGCCATTGACCCTCTTATAATTATCTCAATAATACCTCTATCTATATTTGGTGTTTTAGTTGGGACAAAATTTATGGGAATTAATCTAACACTACCTGGGATTATGGGGATTATTGGACTAGCTGGAGTTGTTGTCAATGATGGACTTATTATGTTAAGTTTTATAAAAGGCTCTAAAAATCAAAAAGAGATAGTAAGATTAGCTACACAAAGATTAAGACCAATTCTCTTAACTTCAATTACAACAGTTATTGGACTATCATCTCTAATGTTCTTTGCATCAGGTCAAGCTCTTATACTTCAACCAATGGCAATTAGCTTAGGTTTTGGAGTTGCATGGGCTACTATTTTAAATCTATACTTTGTACCACTTATGTATGCAGTTATATATCGAGTTAATTTGCAATAGCCTTAGCCAAATTTAAAAGATTATTAGCCCAATCTTTAGCTAAAGGTGAAGCTTTTATAACTCTTATTTTTAGAGTATCTGCAATTATCTTAGCAGATTTATCTGAAAATTCAGGTTGAGTAAATATAGCTTTAACTTTAGCTCTCTTAGCCTCTTTAATAACTCTAATAAGCTCTCTTGGTTTTGGCTCTTTTCCATCTATCTCAATAGCTAACTCTTTTAATCCATAATCTTTTGCAAAATATCCCCATGCAGGATGAAATACCATAAAACTACTCCCTTTTGGGACATCTTTTAAAATATCTCTAATCTCTCTATCTAGTTTATCTAACTCTTTTAGATAGTTATCAAGATTTTGTTTATAATAAGTAGTTCCATTCTTATCAAGAGTGCTTAAAGCATTAAATATATTTTTAGCAATTATCTTAACATTTAGAGGTGTTGTCCATATATGTGGGTCAAGCTCTCTATTATTAAAGGTTCTATTTATATCTTTTGATAAATCAATGATTTTTAATTTTCTATTTTGATTTTTAAATCTATCTAACCAACTCTTTTCAAACTCAACTCCAATAGCAAAATATAAATCTGCTTTGCTTAATTTTTTCATCTGATAGACTTTTGGCTCATAGGTGTGTGGAGAGCTACCTGCCTCTACCATTAAGTCTATATCTACTCTATTGCCACCTATCTTATTTACAAACTCAACTTCTGGTTGAATTGAGACAATAATATTTAGTTTTGCAAAAATTTGAACTGTTAAAATTATAAGTAATACTATTTTTTTCATAATAAAAGTATAACATGATTTAGGTTTTAAATATTTAAGTTATAAGTTAATTTTTGTTTTAATATAATAAAAATATATATTATTAAGAGTAAATTTAACTGCAACCCTAACTCTTCCAAATTAAAGATTATGGAAGAAATTTTTTTTTAAATTTATCATAATGCATTTCAAACCCTATAAGGGAGTATATTAAAACATATTAAACAGATGTATGATGGAAGACTTCAAAAGAAGTATTTCAAACCCTATAAGGGAGTATATTAAAATGATGTCCCGTCATCATCTACGTTATAAAAAGCCTATTTCAAACCCTATAAGGGAGTATATTAAAACATGACCTGTGCATCTGCAGATATAGAAAGAGAGTCCAAATTTCAAACCCTATAAGGGAGTATATTAAAACCAAGAGGGTTCCCCCTGTACCTACTCAATTCTTTTCATTTCAAACCCTATAAGGGAGTATATTAAAACATTGTATGTCCAAAAGGTGCATGAATTTCAGTTGTAATTTCAAACCCTATAAGGGAGTATATTAAAACATTAGCATTGAGAGCCTTAAGAGGAGTAAACGACTTTATTTCAAACCCTATAAGGGAGTATATTAAAACTTAGCCTAAGATTTTGGCAAGGTGCTATGCTTATAGATTTCAAACCCTATAAGGGAGTATATTAAAACAACAGAAGAAACAAAAGCTAATTGAGGGAAACTAAAATTTCAAACCCTATAAGGGAGTATATTAAAACAAATATCTATCTGAAGTTTATACTACATTCGATAGTGATTTCAAACCCTATAAGGGAGTATATTAAAACGCTTTAATTGAAAAAGAGGATATAGAACAAGCAGTATTTCAAACCCTATAAGGGAGTATATTAAAACGGATTTAAAATGGGAATTTTTAGAGATGATGAAATATAATTTCAAACCCTATAAGGGAGTATATTAAAACCAGGTAATTATTAGGGATATAGAACTTTATATCAAATTTCAAACCCTATAAGGGAGTATATTAAAACAGCAACCAAATAACCATATTTCGGCTTTTTATTTAAAAAATGATACAATTAATTTCCTTAAAATCAGCTTAAATTAAAATCTATTTTTTACG
>JALWDJ010000063.1 GCA_027014605.1 Campylobacteraceae bacterium | reverse complement strand
CTTAGTGGTGACTTTAGAGGGAGGGTAATACCTAGCTCCATTTCGAACCTAGAAGTCAAGCCTCCCATCGCCGATAATACTTACTCTGTCTGAGTTGGGAATGTAGGTCGTTGCCACTTTGAATTTTCTTCTATTTTTTTTAATTTTTTATTTTCTCACACATTTTAGACACTTATTATTAATATAATGCTTTCATAAGAGTCATATATTCTCCTCCTTTTGATTTTTTTAGACTCTTAGTTTTATTAGCTTTTATCTCATATTTCTATTCCCACTATAACTTTATTAAGTTAAGATAAAAGTTAATATTTATATAAACCAATTATATAAATATTTAGAATTTTTATCTATAAAAAACTTTCCAAAGCTAGGAACTATCTCTACTCCTAAATCAAATTTAATAAATACTCTATCTTTTTTGATGATACTCTTATCAATTTTTATCTCTATAATTGTATCTGTTTTAACAGTAATGCCATTTTTATTATAGTTTTTACTAAGCTCTATAGTTTCACTATCTATTAATAACACTATCTTATTTATTGGTTTAATATCTCCATATAGTGCAAAATAGAAATTCTCTCTATCCATTCCAAAATATATCTTCTCTATAAATCTTACTCTATCCATTGTAGAGTATATTTTTCTCTCATCAATAAGACCTGCTCCATACCACTCAAATATAGAGCCAAATTTTCCATTAATAGTAGGAGAGATAGGATTGGTAGGCTCATCTATAAAAGATACTCTCTTCTCTTTTATAATAGGCAAAAATATCTCATTTGGAATATCTATTTTCATTAAAGAGTATATATCTATTAGGTGTTTTCTAAATAGCTCATCAAACTCCTCTGCAAAATCGGTATAGTGTCCATCTCCATACCACCAGAACCAATCACTACACTCTGCAAGTAGAAACTTCTCATCTACTCTACTATCTTTAATTCCACTGCTTAAATATTTAGCTTTTGCCTTAAATAGATATTCCCATGCAAGATTTTTTTCACTATCTCCTATCCAAGTATTAAAATTGCCATATATCCAACTTCCACTTGCTATTTTTTTTAGTTGAGTTGTTTCTTTTATATCTTCTGCTCTTATCATCTTATCTTGTAATCTAAGATATAGCTTTTCTAAAAAGTCATACCCACCGTTTTTATAAAACTCCCAAGCATTCTCTCCATCAACAATAACAGATACTATATCACTATCTCCATTAGGGAGTTGTGATATAAAATCATCTACTGCTATATCTATATCTAAAAATCTATACTTAAATCCTATTAAATCACTCAAAGAGTGGTCTCTAAAAAATATTATAACCTCATCTTTTATATATACTCTATGGTGATTTGACTCTCCACTTCTATGTAAAATCTCCTCATCTGTAGCTATATATTTAATTCCATACTGATTATATAATGCTATAGAGTCACTACTAACTGCACCCTCTGCTGGCCATAATCCAATAGTATCTCTATTAAAAGTATCTCTATATATCTTTTGGGATTTTTTAATATGGAGTATAGCATCATCTTTTAGATTTATTGGATTTTTAGGAAGTGTTGTATTTGGATTTGCCTCTTTTGCACAATTCATATTTAGTAGAAGTGGAAGAATAGGGTGAGAGTAGGGTGTTGTAAATAGAGATATAACTCCTCTATCTAATAGTTTCTGATAGTAGGGGAGTATAGTTTGTATAAAATCTATTAAAACATTAAATAGATACTCTTTATCTAATTGAGTATATATCTCTTTTTGAATAAACTCTTTTAACTTATCTTTTAGATAAACTCCACACCAAGAGAGCATAAAGAGTACCTCTAAGTCAATAAACTCTATATCACTTAGTAAATCAAACTCTAAAAGCTCTTTTAGTCTATTGTTTATAATAAGATTACTATTTATTGCTTTAATTACTTTAAGTATATCTCTCTTCTCTCTACTATTAAGTTGATGAGGCTCTCTTATCCATAAGGATAAAAATCTATCTCTAAAAGGCTCTTTTTCATATATTTTAATCTGCTCTATAAGAGTGGCTGTTAGATTGAATGTAGCTCTACTATTAGTCTTTTCAATAAGATATGGCATATCAAAATAGTCTTTTATAGCATGTAGAAATACCCAAGGCATATCAATCTTATTATCTTTAATATATAGTGGTTGGTGCATATGCCAAAAGAAATGTATCTGCATTATATTTTAAATCCCATACTTATATCTTTATCAAAACTACTACCAAGCTCTTTTTTAATCTCATCTAAGAAATCTTTCATTGTAAATAGACTTTCATCTCTTACTGCTACCTTATAAGCTGTATTTTTAATGATTAGATTTATCTGCCCACCTGTTAACTCATATTTTGCTAACTCATCTATTATAAAATTCTCTTCATAATCTGCATTTTCTGGTAGCATAATCTGCCATAGTCTTACTCTCTGTTCAAGTGTTGGTTTTTGAAACTCAATCTTATAGTTAAATCTTCTTGAGAATGCCTTGTCTATATTATCTAATAGATTTGTAGTAGCTATTAATATACCGTTAAATTTCTCTATCTGCTCTAAAAATATATTTTGCATCTGATTATGCATTTTATCTGCACTACTTCCAACACCCTCTGTTCTACTACTTAAAAATTGGTCTGCCTCATTTAATAGTAGTATAGGCTCAACTTTTGCCTCTTTAGCTAATCTTTTAAAATCATCAAATATCTTTCTTACATTTTTTTCACTCTCTCCAATATACATAGAGAGTATCTTAGAGCAGTCAAAACTTAGAAGTGGTCTTTTTAGTGTCTTTGCTAAACTCATAGCAGTCATTGTTTTACCTGTTCCTGCCACACCATAGAAGATAATCTTAGCATCTATATCTTTTCTTTTATCTCGAATCCCCCACGCTTTTAGCTTTGCAAATACACTCTTATTTAACTGTCTAATAATAGTTTGAAGTATCTCTTCTGTTTTTGGGTGAAGTACAACATCACTAAGAGTAGTTGTTGGTTTAATTAGCTCAAAAATCTCCTGCTCATCTACTAACTTATCAAGTTTTAATTTAGTTACTTTTTTACTCTTATTTGGGTGTATAATATTTTGTAAAATATCCTCTTGTAGATAGAAAGAGCGACTAATTCCTCCAAACATATTTAATATCTCTTCATAGTCGATTATCTCTTCACTAATTAGTTTAGAGCCATCTTCAAGTAAGGCTCTATTTCTAATCTTATCATACTCATCAATAGATATTAGCTCTATTAGGGTATTCATATCTCGTAACTGCCCCTCTCCTCCTGAATACTCCTCTTTCAATAGAGCTAAAAATATTTTCTGTTCTCTATCATCAAGATTTTTCTCTCTAAAGAACTCCTCTACTACAATAGGCTCTTTAGTAATATTTAATCTCTCTTCAATCCGTTTATTTAATAAAATAAGTTTATTTTTAAGTCTAACTAAATTTAAAGAGCTATCTGTAAATCCATCTTTAGCAATAGACATCTTATGTAGAAGCTCTATTACATCAAATTTATCTTGTAGATACTCTAAATGGTCAGTATATGGTTTTATCTCTGGTAGAGATACCTCCATAGAACCCTCTTCAAGTAATCTTAAGAGACTAATACTTGGAGCTACTGCTGTATTTAAAATCTCCAATTTAGATACATCTTGCATCTTAATCTGCCCAAAGCTAATCTGTACTAACCAACCTAAATCTATAACTCTCTTGATTACATGGAGATAGTTTAGATACTCATACCCTTTAGAACTAAAGCACTCTTGTAAAATATCTAATACAGCACTCTCTTCTATTCCTTTGACAAACTGTCTGCATACAAACTGTATCACCTTTGCCTCTTGGGGAGAACACTTTAAATCTTTATAGATTAAAGCCTTTTTAACATTTTTTACCTCTATGAAATCTATGAGATGTTTCAATAATTTATCCTAAAGTTCTAATTTTTATCTTCTCTTTTTTCCTGCAATCATAAGTCTTAAAGCATTTAGTTTAATAAACCCTTCTGCATCACTCTGGTCATATACACTATCCTCTTCAAAAGTTGAGTGTGCCTCTGAGAATAGAGATTTCTCTGACTCTCTACCAACAACTATTACATTTCCCTTATATAGTTTTAGTCTAACAGTTCCTTCAACATCCTCTTGTGTCTTATCAATAGCTGATTGTAACATCTCTCTCTCTGGTGACCACCAATATCCATTATAGATTAAACTCGCATATCTTGGCATAAGTTCATCTTTTAGGTGTGCCTCTTCTCTATCTAGTGTAATAGACTCTATAGCTCTATGTGCCTTTAGCATAATTGTTCCACCAGGGGTCTCATAACAACCTCTAGCTTTCATTCCTACATATCGATTTTCTACAATATCTATTCTACCAATACCGTGCTTATTTCCATACTCATTAAGAGTTTTTAAGATAGTAGCAGGAGACATCTCTTCTCCATTAATAGCAATAGGGTCACCCTTTTTATAGCTAATAGTTATATATTCAGGCTCATTAGGTGCAACTTCAGGTGAGTTTGTCCATAACCACATAGCCTCATCAGGTTCAACACTTGGGTCTTCTAAGATTAATCCCTCATAAGAGATATGTAGAAGATTAGCGTCCATTGAGTATGGAGACTCTTGCCCCTGTCTCTTCTTTGTAATATCTATACCATGCTCTTTTGCATAGGCTAATAGTTTTTCTCTTGAGTTTAAATCCCACTCTCTCCAAGGGGCAATTACAGTTATATCTCCATTTAAACCTAAATATCCTAACTCAAATCTAACTTGGTCATTACCTTTTCCTGTTGCTCCATGGCTAACTGCATCTGCACCCATCTTTTCTGCAATTTCTATCTGTTTTTTAGCAATTAGAGGTCTTGCAATAGAAGTTCCTAGTAGATATTCACCCTCATATATGGCATTTGCTCTAAACATAGGAAATACAAAATCTTTAACAAACTCCTCTTTTAAATCTAAAATAAATATATTCTCTGGCTTAATACCCATACTTAGAGCCTTTTCTCTTGCAGGTTCAACCTCTTCACCTTGCCCTAAATCTGCTGTAAATGTTATAACCTCACACTTATACTCATCTTGAAGCCATTTTAAGATAATACTTGTATCAAGCCCACCAGAGTAGGCTAAGACAACCTTTTTTACTTCTTTCATATATATATACCTTTTTTTTGGGAGAATTTTAACATAAAAGTTATTATCTTACCTCTATAATTTAATTATACATCTTTTTATAATACTCATCTGCCATTCTAGCAGAATCAAAATATGGATATACATCTCTCATCGAATTTTTTAGGATTTTTAACCACTCATCTTGATTATTATAGTACAGTGGGATAATTCTATTTTCTAAAATATCCATCATATTATTATAATCTTCTCTATCTTGAGTTTCTACATCAAGATTTGGATTGGCTGGAATAATAAAACTATTTACTCCATCAACGCTAAATTCAGGTATCCATCCATCATTAATAGAGAAGTTTATTGCTCCATTCATGCTAGCAGTCATTCCACTTGTTCCACTAGCTTCTCTTGTAATTCGAGGAGTATTTAACCAAATATCAGCTCCTTTTTTTAGTATAGCAGATAACTCAAGCTCATAACCAAGTAGCACTGCTATATTGTCATATTCTAAAGCGAAATGATGAAGTTCATTAAAAATATGTATAGCATTCATATCAAATGGATATGGTTTTCCTGCCCATATAATTTGTATTTTTTGTTCACTATTGGTTATTAATCTTTTAAATCTTTCTATATCATAAGTTAAAAGATTAGGTCTTTTATATTCTGCAAATCTTCTTGCCCATACAATAGTTAATACATTAGGGTCAAAGAGCTTTCCTGTCTGATTAGCTACAACTTTGAATAGAACTTTTTTAAGATGTTTTTTTCTTCCAACTATCTCATAATCTTCATTATTATTAAAAAAGTTTAAAAGTGGATTATCAGCCCAATATTTTCTATTTTGTGCATTTGTAATAGAAATAATTGGAGATATATTAGGATAGCTACTCCACATCTCATTAGATACCTTTCCATGAAGTTTAGATACTCCATTGGATATTTTAGATACTCTTAAAGCTCCAAGCGTTAGGGAGAAGTTATCATCTGTTATCTCTGTTATTTTTCTAACTTCGTCTAAACTTAAATCTGCAAAAAAACCCATGTTTTTAAGTTTATGAATATTATGCTCTTCATTTCCAGCTTTTTCTGGAGTATGAGTTGTAAAAACTATATGCTCTTTTAACTCTTTTTTAGATGGATATTTTTTATATAGCTCAAAAGCTAGGGGTAGGGCGTGTCCCTCATTTAGATGATATATATCTATATTTTGATTTAATGCCTCTAAAACTTTTACACCTCCAACACCTAAAACAGTCTCTTGTGCAATTCTTGTATCTTCATATACATCATATAATTTATGTGATATAGTTTTTGCAAGATAATCATTTTTATCATAATCGGTTGTTAAAAATATTATAGGAGCTGTTCCAAATATCTCGGGTTTTAATAGTAGGGCTTTTACATATACAGGATGATTATTTATATTTAATTTGACTTCAATATTTAAATCTTCTAAAAAATAGTATCTTTTTCGTATAAAAAGTACTTGTAAATCTTTATGTTTATCTCTACTCTGGTCATAGTAACCATAACTCCAAAGCATTCCAATACCAATGACATTTTGACCTAAATCATAAGCACTTCTCATATGAGAACCACTTAAAAAACCTAATCCACCTGAATATACTTTAAGTGCTTGGTCAATAGCAAATTCCATAGAGAAGTAGGCAACTGACTTTTTATATTCATCTTTTATTTTATATGTATGTAAATTCATATCTCTCCTTTAAGGTTTAATTTTAAATAGCTTAAAATTTTAACCCAAAAAAGAGGATTAAAGCTTAATCATATATTTTAGACAAGAAATATTCATAAACCTCTTTTGCTTCATATAGTGAAAACTTAGCTTCTTCATTTAATTTTCCATCTTTTGTTATTGGAGTTGATATTAATTCTTGAACTCTATTCATAAGTTTTTCTGTATCTCTCATAGTTTCTACTGATTTTGGATGATATGTCTCATAATCTTCTTTAATACCTTCTACATGTAAAATTCTAGCAAGTTTTCCATTCTGTTCATCTAATAGATATTTATAATCTTCAAGTGTTGGAATTACCTCTTTTATATGCTCATCAATTTTTTCAATTTCATTCTTAATCTCTTTCTGTTTTTGTAGATATTGATGAGATTTTTTATATATATCATTTGCTATTTTAAAATTTTTATTCTCTTTTAAAGAGATATATATTTTATATACTAAAAAACCAAAAATAAGTGCAGAGATGGCAACAGTTGCTTCTCCTGCTATTATATTTCCATTTGCTCCAGTCATACCTCCACCAATCCATGTAAATATCCTATTTATAGTCTCATCATCGGGAATTTTAGGTGGTTGGAGCTGAAGTTTTATTCCAAGATTAGTAATTGCAAGATATATCCAACCTACTGCTACTAATAACATAGTTAAGAGTGATAATATAAATCCTGTAAATTTACCTGAACTTATGTTTTGTAGATTGATACTCTCATTCATATTATCTAAAGAGAACTTAAATGGTTCATTTGAATTTTTTTGATTATACTCATATGAGGCTTTCTCTAATAAAATTAGACTTTTAGTAAAAGTTGTATTTAAAAAACTATTTTTAATCTCTTGAAGTCTATCTATATCTTTAGATATACTACTTTTTGTAACTTCAACCTCTTTATCTGCCTTTGAGATTATCTCTTTAGAGTGTTCTAATAACTCTTTTGCCTGTTCATTTTTGCTTTTGAAGTTTTTTATATTTTTTATAATAAAAGTATCATCTATTTGATTATCTATATTACTATCCTTTATCTCTTCAGAGGTATCTAATTTAGAGCTTTGTCCCTTATCTTCCACCATTTTATATCCTTTTGTTAATTAATTAATTAGTAATAATTATAACATAAAATTTATCTAAATTGATACTATTGCTCTATAGGCAGTATCTATCATTTTATCTATCTGCTTATAAGTAATAATATATGGAGGCATAAAATAGATAATATTACCTAATGGACGAAGTAGAACTCCATTATCTAATCCATATTGATAGACTTTTAGTCCAATTCTCTCCTCTGGTGCATAGCCTTCTAGTTCTATGGCAGTTATCATTCCTGTCTGTCTTATCTCTTTTATATTTTTTAGCTCTTTAAATTTCTCTAATTTTTTTAGGATATATGCTGATTTTTTTTTATTCTCTTCTAATATATTATTTTTTTCAAATAAGTCTAGTGTAGCTAGAGCTGAACTACAAGCTAGTGGATTTCCTGTATAGCTATGAGAGTGTAAGAATGCTTTATACTCACTATAGTCACAATAGAAAGCACTATATATCTGATTGGTTGTCATTACTACAGCTAAAGGTAGATAACCACCAGTAAGCCCTTTAGAGAGTGTCATAAAATCAGGTGTAATATCTGCCTGTTCACAAGCAAACATACTCCCCGTTCTTCCAAATCCTGTCATAATCTCATCTGCTATAAGATGAACTCCATACTTCTTACATAGCTCTTTAGCTAGTTTTATATATATTGGGTGATACATATGCATATATCCTGCACCTTGTACTAAAGGCTCAATAATAAAAGCTGAAATCTCTCTGCCTCTTCTATCTAAAATCTTTTTAAGCTCCTCTATTGCAACTTCTGCACTCTCTATAGTTTGGTCTTTTGGTACAGGTGTCTGGATACAGCTTATAAGTAGAGGCTTATAAGTCTCTTTATATAGCTCAACATCTCCAACACTTAAAGCTCCAATAGTCTCACCATGGTATGAGTTTGTTAACGATAGAAATAGAGGACGGTTCTCTCCAAGATTTTTATGATAGTGAAAACTCATCTTTAGAGCAACCTCAACAGCACTTGAACCATTATCTGCAAAAAATACCTTATCTAATCCTTTTGGGGTAATTTTAACTAATCTTTTAGCTAGATTAACAGCAGGTTTATGTGTAAACCCAGCTAAAAGAACATGCTCTAAGGTATCTAACTGCTCTTTTACCTTTTGTGATATATATCTATTTGTATGTCCAAATATATTAACCCACCATGAGCTTATGGCATCTATATATCTATTATCTTCAAAATCATAAAGATATACACCTTCAGCTCTCTTAATTGGAATAAGTGGAAGAGTCTCATGGTCTTTCATCTG
>JALWDJ010000062.1 GCA_027014605.1 Campylobacteraceae bacterium | reverse complement strand
GGAAAACATATTACAATAGATATGACTATAGATGAGCTATTTAAAAGATATGAATATATAAAACCAGATAGTAAAGCAAAGCAAAATTTTAAAGATAGGTTTTTAGATTTAGTCAACTCAAAGAGATATTAAAACTTTTTAATTAAAGAGGCTTTTATTTTTATATTTGTAATTCCTCCAAAAAATAAAGCAAATGATAATTATCTTTTTTTTCAATATTAACAACTTTAAATTTAATACCTTGATTGCACAATACTTCTTGCTCATGTGGTAGTTCTGAAAATTTGCTAATATCTAAAAAAACTGATTTTCTGTTTTTAAGAACATATAAAATTGTTGGTCGATTATTAGTCTTATTTTTATCACTATTAGTATAACTGCTAATAGCAATATCTTTTGAAAAAGTAAATGATAAAATTGTATCTTCCAATATAATAGTTTTTCCTATAGGATTATTTAATAGATATTGTTCATATATATCTTTTTTGGAAAGCTTATTAAATTTATCTTCAAGTATATCACCTCTATATAATATTTGATTATTTGTATTATCTGGATATTTTTTAAAAAGTTCAACTAATGCCTTAGCTTGTGGTTCATAAATACTTTTTAATATACCATCATAATCTCCTCTTAAAATACCTTTTATATAACGATATTGATGTCCATCAGGAGATGTCCATGATTTAATTGCTTGTCTTTCTAAATCATTTAGTTCCATTAGTTATCTTCTCCACTTCATCTCTCATATCTTGTTCAAAAATTTTATAGGTCTCTTCTATCTCTTTTCTTGTAGTAGTGTTATCGTATCTATTTTCATAAACCCAATCTATTACTTTGCTATTAACTCTATATTCTAATTTTTTATTATTATCATCTACAATAAAATATGGTGATAACATAGCAGGAGCAGATAGACTATATGCACGAACATAGACTTGAAATAACCAAGGCTTCTGAGCTTCATCTTTTAATCTTAGTTTTTTATATCTATGATTACATGGAATTTTTACTCTTTTCCCATAATATTTATTTAACTGTTTTAAAAGATTAGGAATTTCTTTTCTTTTAATAGGGTTTAGGTTTGCTTTTTTAAAAAAACTTTTCTGATTTTTTTTAATATTAATTTTTACAGACTTAAAAAATTTAAAAAGTATTTTTTTAATAAAAGCAGTAAGATTATTATTATGTCCATATACTGTAATTGTCACTAGATTATTTATAAAAGTATATTTGTCAGAAAAATTACTATTATCTATCGTTATTGGAACTTCGATAAATCTAATTTCATCAACTTTATCAAATAAATCTCCCAAAGAAATTTCAGTATTATTTTCACACTTTAATTTATAATTTCTCCATTTATCAAAAGAGAGTCTATCTTTTTTAAGCTCTTTAAAATAATAGTAATTAAGAAAAAAACTTGCCATAATTTTTGCTTGTTCATCTATAAATAGCTTATCATACTCACTTATTAAATATTCATAAATGGATTTGGATATTTTTTTATTTAATTTATTTAAATAATTTTTTCTTATCTCATTCCTATTAATAGTAAGTACTTTTTGAGCATCAACATTTAAAATATTAATATCAAAACCTATAAATTTACTTATATCTATATTAGCTTTTTCAATAGGTTGATTTTTATAAAATATATTATAACGATAAGAGTCAAGATAATTATTAAATGAACAACTGACTTCTAAAGAATTTTTTTTAGACAAATAATCAAATTTTTTTAGATTATTATGTTCTTTTCCTATAAGCGTATCATCTTTAAAATTTAAATCTAAAGGTATATAACTTTTTGTAGAAAATGAAATTATTTTATCAATCAAAGATGCTATTTCTACATTAAAAGAGTCATCAACTATTGGGTCAAATGAAGCAATAATTTTTTGGCTTAATCTTTCATCTCTACCTAATGAATAACTTTTTGGTATTTTTTTTGTTTTATAATTAAAAATTATTTTTGTTCCAATTTTTTGTTTATGTGTATTTTCTTTTTTCTCAACTAAAATAGCTCCATCTCTTTTTGAACTAGGACTATTTAACTCTACTAGTTGATACTGCTCATCAAAAAAACTTTTAGTTTCTAAAATAACTTGCTCTGTCAACATAAAAATACTCTGAAAACCTATACCAAAAGTTCCTGACGGCTTCATCCATTTTGGCATACTATTTATAATATTTTTCTTTTTTCTATTACGAGAAGAGCTACCTGTAGTCATTAAAAACTTTAAATCATCTGTTGATATTCCAATACCACTGTCTTCTATCTCTATTTTCCATATAACTCTATTTTTTGTTATCTTCTCTTCATTAATATTTATAGTAATTGGATATTTAGGTAGCAAATCTAAAAAATCTTTGCTATTAGGTGTAGTAAAATCTTTCTCTTCTCCATGCTCTAACCATATTCTTATAAGCGTTGCATCTACAGAGTTTTGTAAAATTTCTCTAATACTCTGATAAGCATTTTCATAAATACCTGCACCTTGCAATAATCCTAAAGCTTTTTGAGTATCAATTTTAAATTGAGGTTTATTTTTACCATCAATAAAATCATATTTTTTTAATTCAACTCTTAATTTTCCAATAGTTGGCAAATATCCAAACTCTTTTGAGGGAACAATCTCATTCCACTTAATCATTTGACTACTAATTTCATTATTTAAATAGTTAAACCAATGTTGAGTAATATTTGCTACCTCATAATTATCACAACGAGCAATTATCTCAATAATTTTTCTATCTACACGAAATGACTCTATAGATAAGTGTTTATCTTTATGTTTTAGTGTATCTAATGGTATTTTGTGCAATGTTCTTAACATTACATCTGAAAATCTATTGTTGTCTAAATCAAGTAAATCACCTATACGCAACATACAAGCAATAAAGCGTGGGTGAGCATCTTCTGTATCTATTCCAACTTCTGAAAATGATAATTTCATCACCTCATCAAAATTTTGAGTATGACTATCACATATTGTTCCCAATATTTTAAAAATGCGTTTAGGAATTAACTTTTCACTATGTTTTAAATCAAACTCTTGATTATTATTTTCAATAATCTCTTTAGAGCGTTTAGAGTGACTACTTCTATAATACTCTGCCAATAAAAACTTAATACCATCATGTACTTTTATATCTAATTGTCTCTTTTTATATTTAATATATCCTTTTTTAATTTTAAATTTAGAAGCAAATTCATATAGACTATGTTTTTTATCACTTAATATATCTCTAAAAAAATCTATAAACTCTTTAGATTGTAGTGTTTTTTTAATCTCTTTAGCTGTTATTGCCATACCTATATCATGCTTATAACTTGCTTCTAAAATCAACCATAAATCAATAGCTGATAATCTTTCAATATTTTCTTTGCCTAAAACCCTAACAATATTATTAACAATAGTAATAGAGTGTGTTTCATCATGTAAGCTATAGTGAGGGAAAATAGTAGAAATTGTTTGAAGTATTTCAGGAATTATTTTTTTATCATAATTCCATTGAGTATATAAAATCTGACTTTGTGTATCTTTAGTTTTTTCATAGAGTAAATTCTCTATATATTTTATCATTTATCTTCCCCAAACGCCTCTTTCAAAACACTCTGCATTAACATCTCAGCACTCTTTTTAGAAGTATTAATCTGCTTTTCTAATTTATCACATATACTAAAAAGAGTTTCTATTTTTTTAACTATCTCTTTTTGTTCTTCAAGAGGTGGGAGGGGGATTAAAGTATGTCCAATAATATCTGTATTTAAATTTGGCTGTCCCTGTCCCCTTGAAGCTTTATTTAAAAACCATTTTGTTTTTGATTTTAAAATAAAATAGAAATATGGTTTATATAATTCAATATTCATATATATAAATGCAACTATGCCATCATTAAAAGTAGTTGGAAAATTACAAATTTTTGGAATACCTAAAGTTGCACCACTATTTGTTAATAATAAAGTTTCATCTGTAATATATCTTGTTTTATGCAATCCAGCTTCTTTAATTGAATATGTATATCCTTGAACATACATATTTGTATCTTTTGTTAAATCTGCCACTTTAAGAAATGGTATATCTCCATCATAAAATCTTTTATCTCCTGCTGGTCTAGGAGAACCACCTCTAACAATATTTGTAATTTCCCCCAACCTACACCAAACCCACCCATTAGGAATATCAAAAGGCACTTCACTTTTATCTATTGGAGCAAGAGCTTTCTGTTTTTTAATCTTCTTCTCTTTTATTAATCTCTCTTTTTCAGCCTTAATCTTCTCCAATAAAATAGTAGCACTCTCTATATTTGGATTTTTCTCTCTCCAAGAGATAGTTAATTTTCCCTCTATGGCTTCTTGTAGAATTGATTGTCGGAGTTGTTTTAATAGGGTTTGTTGGGTTTGGATTTCATTAGATAGCATGTTAATCTTATGAAAATAATTTTCAATAAGAGATGATATTTTCTTTTGCTCTTCTTCACTTGGCACGGTTAAAGAAATTTGCATTAAATCTCTTTCATGAATACTTTTTTGTGCTGAACCTGTTGGAATTAGTTTTTTAACAGCAGATATATATTGTTCTGATTTTAATAATAACTCTACAAATTTTTTATCTACACTATCTTTTAAAGAAAACATAGGCATATTTTCAGTTACAATACAACCATTCACCTCTTTTGGAGCAAATGCTATTGCACCTTCTGCAACGCCTTGTCTAGTAAATAATAGAGTATTAGGATATTTTTCTAAATCTATTAGAAATTGTCGTTTTCTCCCTATATCTTTACCATTTTTTGTTGTTCTATACTTGATATATCCATTTTTTGAAATTGTAATCTGACCATAATCTATATTATCTTGAACTATATGTTCTATCCTATATTGTGTAAATAAATCACCAAACTTGATTGTTTTCCATTTCATTTAGCCAACTCTTCCTTTAATTTCCCCAAAAGCTCCTCACTCCTACTAAACGATTTATACAACTTCTCAAGAAGTTCAGAAGATGATGGAAGCTCCTCCTCCTTTTCTCTATAAGGATTTTTAATATCCAAATTCCACCCACTCTTTTTAACACTCTCTATATCTACTCTCCAAGCCTGTTTATTCTCTTGGCGATTGCTCCACCACCTCTTTAACTCATCAAACTCACTAATCTTAATAGGTTTAGTTTTAGAGTAAGACTTCTGTCCATCTGGTAGTTTATGCTCATAGTACCAAATCTCTTTTGTTGCTGTTCCTTTGGTAAAAAAGAGTAGATTTGTAGCAACACTCGCATAGGGTTGAAAAACAGAGTTTGGCAGACGCACAATAGTGTGTAGATTGCACTCGGTTAAAAGCTTTTCTCGTATTCTTGCTTTTACTCCATCTCCTGTAAGTGAACCATCAGGTAGAACAATTCCTGCTCTACCTCCATTTTTTAGATATTGCATAATCAATATCAAAAACAAATCAGCACTCTCTTTTGTTCGGTAGTTTTTAGGAAAGTTAGATTCCATACCATCAGCCACTGTTCCACCAAAAGGTGGATTTGCTAAAATAACATCAACTCTATCTCGCTCTCTTATAGAAGTAAGCTCTCGTGAGAGTGCATCATCATAGGCAATATTAGGCACTTCTATATCATGAAGAATTAGATTTGTAAGTGCTAACATGTGAGGAAGAGGCTTTAACTCTATACCCCGAATAGAGTTTTGAAGCGTTTTTCTATCTTCTACGCTCGTAACATTAGTTTGCATAAACTTTAAAGCAGAGGTCAAAAATCCACCCGTTCCACAGGCAGGGTCAAATACTATTTCGCCTAATTTTGGTGCTACCATTTGAGTAATAAACTCTGTAATAGCTCTTGGAGTATAGAACTCTCCACTATTTCCTGCACTCTGTAGCTCTTTTAAGATAGTCTCATAAATCTCACCAAAGAGGTGTTTGTCTTCACTACTATTGAAATCTATCTGATTTAGCTTGTTAATCACTTGTCTAAGAAGTGTTCCTGACTTCATATAGTTGTTATTGCCCTCAAACACCTCTTTTATAAGCAATGCTCGTCTGGAGGTTGAAGCAGTAGAGAGATTTTTAAGCTCTACAAAGAGTCTATTGTCTATAAACTCCAAAAGCTCGTCGCCTGTTATCCCCTCATCATCACTTGCCCAATTTCGCCACTGCAAATCGGTTGGAATAGGCGATATATATGAGTCGTCCAGAAGCTCCATCTCTAAATCTTTGTCATCAAATATTTTTAAAAATATCATCCAACCTAACTGCTCTATCCGTTGAGCATCACCATTTAGCCCTTTATCTTGTCGCATTATGTTTTGTATTGATTTTATTATACCACTTATATTTACCACTAATTCTTTCCTTATGCTACTCTATATAACTCTTCTTCTAACTCTGATACTGCATTAAGATACTGCTTTTTGCCACCAAATAGTTTAATAATCTCAAACACAGAACCTATCTCATTAAACGGTTGCACCTTTAGCACCTCTAAACTCTCTATATTTTCAATTCCCTCATCAGCATACTTTTCAAGAAGTTTCTCTAAAACAACTCTCGCTTTTTTCTCATATTTTGAAAAATAGTCTCGCTTCTTAACCCCATCTGCTCTCTCTTTTCTGCTAAGTGGTGGTCTATCGTAAGCACAATGCAAGATTAAATCAAAAATATCCATATCTCTACCAATATCATCTCTAAAATTTTCAAAAATTATACCATTTTCTTCTAACTCTGCAATAATAGCTCTCTTTTTGTCGCTACTCTTCCATCTATTTAGAAAATCATCAAGCGAAGAAAACTGTTTATGCACTTGTGCTTTGGTATATTCCTTTAGGCTACCTGTTATAAGCTTTCCCTTCTCATCTAAATATTGAACCCTCTCATTCAATACACCAACATCAACACCATTAACAAAAACTTTGCCATAATTTAATGAAGGCTCTTCAACCACTTCCACATAATCACTTTGAGCAAACTCTACCTCTTGCCCCCCTTCATCTCTTATAACCTCATCTTCACTCTCAAACTCTTCAAAATCTTCATCTTCTCTTACCTCTTTTACCTTTACAGGCTCACCATCAAAATCAGGGTCAGCAAACAAATCAGTTACATTCCTAAAATCCATAATAGTAAAAAATCTCTTGCCATACTCCTCATTTATGCGTGTTCCACGACCAATTATCTGCTTAAACTCTGTCATTGAGTTAATATTGCTATCTAAAACAATCAATTTACAAGTTTGAGCATCAACACCTGTTGTCATAAGCTTTGAAGTAGTAGCAATAACAGGATACCTCTCCTCAGGATTAATAAAATTGTCTAACTCTCTTTTGCCCTCTTCATTATCTCCTGTAATCTGCATAACATATTTGGAGTTTTGAGCCATAAGGTCAGAGTTCTCATTTGCAAGTGCTGTTCGCATTCTATTTGCATGTTCAATATCTATGCAAAAGACAATGGTTTTAGCAAACCTATCATGTTTTTTAAGATATTGCGTTATCTTCTTGGCTACAATTTCACTTCGTTCATAGATAACTAAATTTTTATCAAAATCTCTACGATTATATAGTCTATCTTCTACTCTATTTCCTGCTATATCTAACTTATCCTTTTGAGGTCGCCACCCCTCCAAATCTACATTTAATCCAACTCTTAAAACTCTATATGGTGCTAAAAAACCATCATCTATCCCTTGCTTTAGTGAGTAGGTGTAGATTGGCTCTCCAAAATAGTCAATATTGGAGACCTCTTTAGTCTCTTTTGGTGTAGCTGTTAAACCAATATGTGTAGCCGAGCCAAAGTAGTCTAAAATTTCCCTCCAAGCACTATCTTCTGATGCACTTCCACGATGAGCTTCATCTATAATCACCAAATCAAAAAAATTTGGACTAAACTCTCTATAGGCATCACTATCTTCATTGTAGTTTGTCAATCCTTGATAGAGTGCCAGATATATCTCATAAGATTTATCTATCTTCTTTTTGCGTATAACGGTCATTTTATCTTTAAAGTGTCTAAAGTCACCTCTTTTGGTTTGGTCTATAAGTGCATTTCTATCGGCTAAAAACAAAATTCTCTTTTTTGTTCTACTCCTCCAAAGTCTATATATTATCTGAAAAGCAGTATAGGTTTTTCCTGTGCCTGTAGCCATAACAAGCAGTATTCGCTTTTGACCTTTGGCTATCGCTTCAACGGTTCTATTTATGGCTATCTGTTGATAATATCGTGGGGTTCTACCTTGACTATCATAAAAGTAGTCTTGGGTAATAATCTTCTCCTCTTTTGGAGTATCTATCTTTTTATATCGTTTATATATCTGCCAAAGCTCATTAGGAGTAGGAAAACTATCTAAAGAGAGTTTAGTCTCAATCTTGCCATTTGAGAGGGTTTTGTCGTGCATATAAAAACCATCACCATTAGAGCTAAAGACAACAGGCACATCTAATATCTCACCATAATCAAGTGCTTGTTGAATACCATTAGATAGACTCTTTTTATTGTTTTTTGCCTCTATTATGGCTACAGGAATATTTGGCTTATAGTAGAGAATATAATCAACTCTCTTTGGTTTTCCTCTTGTTGTCTTTTCGCCTTTTACAAATATTCTCCCATCTGTAAAGGCTTTCTCCTCTCCAATCTGATAAGGTTGCCAACCTGCCTTTTGGATTGCAGGTAAAATATAGCGTGTTCTAATCTCTTGCTCTGTTAGATTTTTTTTTAAACTCATAATTATTTTCCCTTAAAATTTACATATATACTATCATATAAATTATTATATTTTTAAATTGCTATTTCTATATTTTTTTAATTATGTTAAAAAAATCTTTATTTTTGCAAAAATAGCATTTTTTAAGTAGAGTTTAGGTCGTCGTAAAATCAGCCCAACTGTTGGTCGTAAAAATAGGTCACCTAAAAAACAAGCGACATACTTTAAATCTTTACCTTGTAAAAAGAAGGATACTTAAAAACTCCCTACGGGAAAAGGAAAAAATCGGTTCGAGATTTGCCAAAAGTGGCGAGATTTTTGCTATAATAGATTTAAAAAAAAGGTTGAGATTTGGAAAAAAAAGAGGAGCATTTAGTTAAAAGAGTCTCTAAAGAGTTGGGTTTAACATATAAAGAGTTAGGAGAAAAAATTGGTTATAGTGAGAGTAATTTACGAAAATCTGTATCTGAAAATAGACTTAGTTTACCACTAGAAAAAGCTATTAAACTTTATCTTGAAACATTAGAACTTAAAGAGAAAATGAATGAAATCAATAAGCTAAAAGATATTCTAAGGACTTTATTAATAGAAAAAAGATAAATAATACCTATTTGACTTGACAAAAAATATTTTTTATAATATAATGCCATTAATAAATTATAATAAAGGCAAAATTATGCAAGAAAAAATAGAACCTATAGATAAAGTTATAGCAATTCATCCACATCTATTACAAAAATTTATGAGACATAAAAAAGATTTTGCCAATCTATTAGCTCTATATACTTTCTATCTCTATCACGCAAATAGACAAAA
>JALWDJ010000061.1 GCA_027014605.1 Campylobacteraceae bacterium | reverse complement strand
AATACAGCAATTGTATATGGAGACCATAAAATTAATATTATAGATACTCCAGGTCATGCCGATTTTGGTGGAGAGGTTGAGCGAGTACTAAAGATGGTTGATGGTGTACTTCTATTAGTTGATGCACAAGAGGGTGTTATGCCTCAAACAAAATTTGTTTTAAAAAAAGCAATTGAGTTAAATCTAATTCCTGTAGTTGTAATTAATAAGATTGATAAAGATGGTTCAGAGCCAGATAGAGTATTAGATGAGGTTTTTGACCTCTTAGTAGCACTTGATGCTAATGAGGAGCAGTTAGAGTTTCCTGTTTTATATGCTGCTGCTAGAGATGGTTATGCTAAGTGGGAGTTAGAAGATGAAAATGTCGATATGACACCTCTATTTGAAGCCATTATAGATAAAGTTCCTTATCCTAAAGGCTCACCTGATAATGATACACAAGCACAAGTATTTACATTAGATAGTGATAATTTTGTCGGAAGAATTGGAATTGCTAGAATTTTTAATGGTAAAATAAAAAAGGGGGATGAGTATATTTTAGCAAAATCTTCTGGAGAGAAGAGTAAATCAAGAGTATCTAAACTTATTGGATTTAAAGGTTTAGATAGGATTGATATAGATGAGGCAGTAGCAGGAGATATTGTAGCAATTGCAGGATTTAATGACATTGATGTGGGTGATAGTGTTTGTGATATAAACAATCCTGTACCACTTGATCCTATGCATGTAGAAGAGCCTACTCTATCTGTTATTATTTCTGTAAATGATGGACCTTTAGCAGGAACTGAGGGAAAACATGTAACATCTAATAAGATTAGAGAGAGACTAGAAAAAGAGATGGAGACAAATATCGCTATGAGAATGGAGCCATTAGGCGATGCCTCTTTTAAAGTATCAGGGCGTGGTGAACTTCAGATTGGAATATTGGCTGAAAATATGAGAAGAGAGGGGTTTGAGTTTCTATTAGCAAGACCTGAAGTTGTAGTAAAAGAGGAGAATGGTGTTAAATTAGAACCATTTGAGCATTTAGTAGTTGATGTTCCAGAGGAGTTTCAAGGAATTGTAATTGAGAAACTTGGAAAGAGAAAAGCAGAGATGACATCACTAACTCCAATGCCAGATGGAACTGTTAGACTTGAGTTTGAAATTCCAGCTAGAGGGCTTATTGGATTTAGAAGTGAATTTCTTACAGATACTAAAGGTGAGGGTATTATGAACCACTCATATTTAGAGTATAGACCATACTCCGGAGAAGTTAAAAGTAGAACACAAGGTGCTTTAGTATCTACAGAGAGTGGAGAGGCAGTTGCATTTTCAATTTTTAATCTACAAGCAAGAGGCGTTATGTTTATTAAACCTCAAGATAAGGTATATTCTGGAATGGTAATTGGAGAGTCATCAAGACCTGGTGACCTTGATGTAAATCCATTAAAGGGAAAACAGTTAACCAATATGAGAACAAGTGGTGCTGATGATGCTATTAAGTTAGTTACACCTAGAGCTATCACATTAGAGGGTGCAATGGAGTGGATTGAGGATGATGAATTAATTGAAGTTACTCCAAAGAGTATTAGAATTAGAAAAAAATCTCTTGACCCTATTGTTAGAAGAAGAGCTGCTAGAGATAAAAAAAACTCTAAATAGGAATAGATAATGAAAAAAAGTGTTACTCTAATAATCTTAATCTTTACTATTTTTCTCTCTGCTGAAGAGACTATTCCTAATGATTTAAATTATCAATTAGAGAAGATTCCTCTAAATCAAAACTCATATAGTATATTTGTTAAAGAGGTTAATAGTAATACTCCTATTGTCTCTTGGAATGCTTATAAACCTAGAACTCCAGCTTCAGTAATTAAACTTTTAACTGTTTATTCTGGACTTTTAGGGCTTGGATATAATTATAGATGGGAGACAAAATTTTATTATACAGGATATATAGATAATAGAGGAAGACTTAAAGGAGATTTAATTATTAAAGCTTCTGGTGACCCAACTCTTAAGACAAAAGATTTAGATGATATAGTTAATAATCTTAAATCTTCTGGAATTAGAGCTATTTTAGGAAATATTATTATTGATAGAACACTATTTAGTGTACCTATGAGAAATAATTCAGGATTTGACCGTAATAAATACAGTCCATACAATGCAATGCCTGATGCTATGATGTTTAATAAGAGAAAAAGTACTCTATGTGTAACTCCTAGAGGTAAAAGTTTAAAAATTAATAGAATAGACCATGATAAGAGTTATAGAGTTGTAAACAATTTAAAAGTAGTAAATGGTTCATGTAGAAGAGGTCGTTCATGGCCTAGAGTTAGAATTAGAACAGATAGAAATCAACACTCTATTATTACCCTAAGTGGAAAACTCTCTAAAAGATGTGGAAGAAGAACAATATGTAAAGTAGTTAGTATGCCTCATCGTTCATTCTATTTTGCTCTCAAAGATAAGTTAAAGAGTGAGGGGATAAAATTTAAAGGAACTCTTAAATTAAGAAAAGTTCCTAAAAAAGCTAAATATCTATTTTCTCACTACTCTCCACCTCTTGAAGAGGTAATATCAACTATTGCAAAACATAGTGATAATTTAATGGCTAGACAGCTATTTTTAACATTAGGAACTAAGTTTTACTCTCCTCCAATAAATACACTAAAAGCTAGTAGAGCAGTAAAGAGAATACTAAACCGTTATCATATTTTAGAGGGTACTACTATTATATCTAATGGTTCTGGACTATCACGAAAATCTAAAGTAACAGCTAAGAGTTTAGCTAATCTTTTACAACATGGATATGAGCATTATGGACAGAGATGGATGAATACACTCTCTATAGCAGGAGTTGATGGAACGATTAGGAGAAGATTTCAAAATAGCACTGTTTATGGACGTGCTTGGATGAAGACAGGTACAATTAGAGGAGTAGCTAATATTGCAGGTTATGTAGAGAGTGCTTCTGGTCAAATGTATATAGTAGTTGTTTTAGTAAATGATAGAAAATCTGCTATATATGGTAGAAGATTTGCAAATATTATTATTGAATGGGTAGCAGATACTCTATGATAGATAGTATAGCTATTATATTTGCAGGTGGGAAAAGTAGCAGAATGGGAAAAGACAAGGCTCTTCTTCCATTTGGAGATTTTTCTACCCTTAGTGAGTATCAATATAATAGACTATCTAAGATATTTAAAAGAGTATATATATCAGCAAAATCTAATAAGTTTGATTTTAGAGCAGATATTATAGAAGATAACTATAAAACTTCATCTCCATTAGTAGCACTTATATCTATATTTGAGAATTTAAATATTAATGAGGTTTTTATATTGAGTGTTGATGCTCCATTTATTTCTAAAGATATAATAGAGAAGTTATACAGAAAGGCAAAAGAGTCATCTAATACTATTATAGTAGCTTCTTCAACTAATGGAATAGAGCCTCTTTGTGGCATATATAGAAGAGATATATTAGATTTAGCAAAAGAGTTTCTAAAAGCAGATAATCATAAATTGACCTCTCTAATTAAATCATCAACTAGTAAAATAGTTAAATTTAATTTAACTAAAGAGTTTATTAATCTAAATAGAGAAGAGGATTATAAAAAGGCTATATATTTTTTGAGAGGGGATTAATTAATGTTATTAGCAGGTAATATATTTTTAATTACACTTATATTTATTATATGGCAACCTAGAGGTTTATCTATAGGTACAACAGCTATTATTGGTGCAATAGTTGCACTTCTAATAGGAGTTGTAACTATTAGTGATATATGGGTTGTAGTTAATATTGTATGGGATGCAACTTTAGCTTTCATTGGTATTATTGTTCTATCTATGGTACTTGATGAGATAGGTTTTTTTGACTGGTGTGCAATTAAGATAGCAAAATTTTCAAAAGGTCGTGGAAGTTTAATGTTTATATATTCTTTGCTATTGGGGTCATTTGTATCTGCTCTATTTGCTAATGATGGAGCAGCTTTAATTTTAACTCCTATTTTATTAGCTAAAATGAGAATTTTAAAACTTAATTCTAAAAATATTTTAGCTTTTCTATTGGCAGGTGGATTTATTAGTGATTCTGCTTCACTTCCATTTGTATTTTCTAATCTTACAAATATAGTAACAGCAAACTATTTTCATATAGGCTTTACAGAATATCTCAAAAATATGTTTATTCCTTTTATAGCAAGTGTAGTTATATCTATTATTTTCTTATGGCTCTTTTTAAGAAAAGATATTCCAGATAGAGTTGATATAAATCTATTACAAGATGCAAATATGGTATTAAAGAATAGAACTCTATTTATATTCTCTTGGTTATTTTTAATATTATTAATTTTAGGTTATTTTATAGGAGATAGATATAATCTTCCTATTAGTTTTTTTGCTTTGGGGGGAGGAGTGATATTTTTATTAATTGCTAACTACTCTAAAAGCATTAATGCTAAAAAAATTATTCAAAATGCACCATGGCATATAGTTTGGTTTAGTATTGGGTTGTATATTGTAGTTTATGGATTAAAAAATGCAGGACTTACAGATTATCTTTCTATATTATTAAAAGATTTAGCAGGTAGAGGAGATACTATTGCTATAGTTGGAACAGGATTTATATCTGCTATTATATCTGCTATTATGAATAATATGCCTACTATTATGATTATGGATATATCTATTCATGATATAGGAAACTCTGCTTTAATATATGCAAATATCATTGGTTCAAATTTAGGTCCTAAAATGACACCATTTGGAAGTCTTGCTACTCTATTGTGGTTACATGTATTAGCTAAAAAGGGGATAAAGATAGGATTTTGGGAATATAGTAAATTTGGATTACTAATAACACCACCAGTTTTATTTTTAGTTCTATTAAGTTTAAGATATTTTTAATAGTGAAAAATTTTAGATAGTATATCTACTCATTGCTAATTGAAGATACTCTTTCGCTTCACTCTTACTTATATTATTAATATCTAAAATCTGATGATATATTGTAAGCGTAGTAAATGGTTTTGGTATTGTAAATCTATCCCAACTATTAAGTTGCCAATATGATGAGGAGTTATAACTAATTATCATAATTGGTAGTTTTGATTTTATAGCTAATGCTACTGCACCATCACTCATACTATGTCTAGGTCCTCTTGGCCCATCTGGAGTTAAGAGTATATTCTCTCCATTTTTTAGTTTTTTAATGGAGTTGATTAAAGCACCTCTTGCACCTTTTGATGATGAGCCTCTAATTGGTAAAATATTAAAGTATCCTAATACCTTTTTAATTATATCTCCATCAAAATGTTGACTAATAATTGCTGAAGTTCTCTCTTTTGGCTTTAATCTTCTATATACTTGTGGAGATATTAGAAGTTCCCCATGCCAACTAACAGCTATGAGTTGAGTATCTATCTTTTTATCTATAAACTTATATCTCTTTCTATATGTAAACCATAATATACGCATAACTCCATATATTAAGATTGGAACAATATTTATAGATATTTTTCTTAATATATCTTTTCTACTCAACTTATAACTTCACCCTCTAATGCACCTCTTGATGTTTTTGTAACTTTTACATATTTAATCTTACCTAAAAGCTCTTCACTTCCATCTACAAAAAAGAGTCTTCCATCATCACTCCTTCCAGAAATTTTCCCACCTGATTTTAATTCATCAAAATATACAGAGTGTATTTTTCCCATTTGAGAACTCATAATTTCATCTAATATCTCTTTGTGTCTATTTTGAAGTATTCTTAACCTTTTTGATGCTATTTCATTTGGTATTTGATTTGGATAGGTTGATGCTTTTGTATGTGGTCTTGGAGAATATTTAAATGAAAATAGTTGTTCAAATCTAACCTGCTCTAATACATCTAGTGTATCGGCAAAATCCTCTTCACTCTCATCTGGAAACCCTACAATAATATCTGTAGAGATACTAGCGTTAGGAGCTAACTCTTTTACCTTAGCACAACGATTTAAAAACCACTCTTTAGAGTAACCCCTCTTCATATCTCTTAGAACTTTGGTTGAGCCACTCTGAAGTGGAATATGTATCTGTTTACAGATTTTAGGATTAGATGCAAACTCCTCTAAGAACTCATTATCCATATGTAGTGGGTGTGGAGATGTAAATCTTATCCTCTCTAAACCATCAATATGAGATATTTTTCTCAAGAGTCCTGTAAAGTTTAATTTTTCACTACTTGAGCTAAAGTATTTTCCATAATTGTTTACATTTTGTCCTAAAAGGACAACCTCTTTAGCTCCATTTTCTACAGCTTTTTTAATCTCTTGAACTATTAGATTAGATGGGATTGATACCTCATATCCTCTTGTTGCTGGAACAATACAATAGGTACATGACTTATCACACCCCATAGAGATATTTACCATAGCTTTATATGGATTACCCCTATACTCTCCAAAACTATAACTACTATCATCATAATTTAAATCAACCTCAACAGAGTGTCTTTTATTAATTACTTTAGATAATTTAGAAACATTTCTAGCACCAAGTACAAAATCAACAATAGGAGCTTTTTTGATAATCTCTTTTCCTAAATGTGAAGCTGTACAACCTGTTACACCAATCTTTGCACCATCTTTTTTATATTTTCTAAAAACACCAATTTCGGAAAATAGTTTAGATACAGGTTTTTCTCTAACACTACATGTATTTATAATAATCAAATCAGCCTCATTAATTTTGGAAGTTAACTCATAAGGCTCTTTTTGATTAAGTTCAGCAATAATATGTTCGCTATCACGAACATTCATGGCACAACCAAGTGTCTCTATATAGAGTCTTTTACTCATTGTACAATATGTACCTCATATATAAAATCATCATCATTTAGACCAAATTTAACTTCACGCATATACACAGAGTAATCTTTATTTTCAAAATACTCAATTAGTGCTTTTAAATCTTTATGCGAATTTTCTTTATCAAAATAGAATATAGACTTCTTTTCTAAATCTTCTTCAATTTTACTTAACTCAATCGTTTTTGGTTTTGTTGTGATTGAAGTCCTTGCCAATTTCAATTTCATAATCTTGCATTCCTTAAAAAATATAATATAAAAATATATAACTTGTTATATTTATGTTTAAAATTATTATACCTATTTTACTTAAAGGTAAGTTTAGCTATAATTCTAACTCTTCAATGCAACGGATAAATTATCACAATAGTAACACATTGTTAAGTTAAAAATTAAAGGAATAGGTAATGGAAAAGATTGTTGATATTATAGAAGCTATGGCTCATGAAAAGAGTATTTCACTTGAATCTGCCATAGAAGCTTTTAAAGAAGCATTAATTAAAACTGCAAAAAGATGTACTAGTTACTCTTCACATTTTGAGGCTAGTGTTGATATGGATAAAAAAGATTATAAAATCGAACAGATAGTAACAGTAGTAAAAGATAATGATGAGAGATTACAGAGTGAGCCAGATAGTGTTATAACTTTAGAGGAGGCTAGAGATGAGTATGGAGATGATATTGATTTGGGAGATGAGCTTAGAAGTGAATTTATTTTAGAAGAGTATGGCAGGACTGCATCTTATAATCTATTTAAAGAGTTACAATATCATATTCAAAGACAAGTAGAACATGATTTATTTGAAAAATATAGACAGAGAGTTGGTTCTATATTAATAGGTACAGTAAATAGGGTAGATGACAAAGATAATACATTTATAGAGATTGGTGAATTAAAAGGAATTTTAAGTAAAAGAAATAGAATTAAGGGTGAAAAATTTAAATTAGGAGATACGGTAAAGACTCTTTTACGTTTTGTGACCATTGACCCCGAATTTGGCATGATTTTAGAGTTGACTAGAACAGCACCAAAATTTTTAGAAAGACTTATGGAGAAAGAGGTTCCAGAGATTGCAGATAATAGTGTTGAGATTATTGCAAGTGCAAGAATACCAGGACAGAGAGCAAAATTGGCGTTAAAAACAGATTTTCCAAATATTGACCCTATTGGTGCTGCAGTTGGTGTAAAGGGGACTAGAATAAATGCGGTTAGTAAAGAGTTAAATGGTGAAAATATTGATTGTATTGAATATTCACCAATTCCAGAGGTATTTATTACAAGAGCTTTATCTCCTGCCATTGTTCAAAGTGTAAAGATTACAGATAGAAAACATAAAAAAGCTCTTATTAATATTACAAGTGACCAGAAAGCAAAAGCTATTGGAAAGAGTGGAATTAATATTCGATTAGCTTCTATGTTAACAGGATATAATCTTGAATTAAATGAGATAGAGGGAATTACACAAAGAAGTAGCGATAGTAGAAATCAACCAAGAGAGGTTGAAAAGACTAAAAATACAGATGCATTAGCTGACCTATTTAAATAGGAAATATAATGAATATAGAGCTTTTAAATCAAATTGTAGATTATGGAATTATAAGTATTTTAGGATTTATGAGTTTTCTAACTCTATTTTTTTGGATAGAGAGATTAATATATTATAGTGGAATTGATTTTGATGATTACAAGATACAAGAGGAGTTAGAGCTTGATATTACAAATAATCTTTCCATTATATCTAGTTGTGGAGCAAATGCTCCATATATTGGATTATTAGGTACAGTTTTAGGAATTATTATTACATTCTATACTTTAGGTCAAACAGGGAATATGGATGTTAAAACTATTATGACTTCATTAGCACTTGCTCTAAAGGCTACGGCTATGGGTTTAGTTGTTGCAATTCCTGCTATATTTTTCTATAATCATCTAAATAGAAAGGTTGATGTACTTCTTACTGAATGGACTATATATTATAAGGAAAACTAAATGATACATAGAAAAAAGTTTGATACTATAAATGTTGTTCCATTTATAGATATTATGCTAGTTCTTTTAGTAATAGTCTTGACTACAGCATCTTTTATTCAGATGGGAGTTATTAAGTTAGATTTGCCAAAAGCTACTACAGAGATAAAAAAAAGTGAAGTTAAAAAAGAATTAAATATATCTATTAAAAAAGATGGAGAGATTTTTTTTAATAGAGATAAAATAGATAAAAATCTATTGGAGAAGAGAATTTTGGAGTATGAAAAAAATATATCTATTAATTTATATTGTGATAAAGAGGCACAATTTGAAAAATTTATATTTCTATTAGATATTTTAAAAAAGAATAGTTATGAAAATTTAGGAATTATGACAAAAAAATGATTAGATATATTTTATCTCTTTTCATCTCAATAGTTATCTATATTGGTTTAATATATACTTATATCTATTTTAGTAAAAATATAAAAAAAGTAGAGCCTAAAAAAAAAGAGATTAGAGTTAAGATTTCTTTATTAGAGCCAAAAAAGAGATTACTTAAACTAAAACCTAAATTAAAACCAACACCTCCACCTGCAATAGTACCTTCTCATAAACGTATATCTAAACATAGATTAAAGCCAAAACATAAAAAAATAATTCATAAATCCAAAAAAAATATTCATAGAGTAAAAAAAATTACTCATAAAGTTGTTAAAAAGGTATCTCATAAACCTAAAATAAAAAAAGATAGAAAAATTAGAAAAGAAGTAATAAATAGAAAAATCTATAAAACTCCACCACCAGTTATATATACTCCAGAGCCTATTATAGAAGAGAAAATTTATAGAGAGCCTGAAATAGTAACTCCAATATATACACCACAACATAAAGAAGAGAGAGTAATTAAAAGAGCTATAGTAGAAGTTGCTACACCCATTAAAACTATTAAAAAGATAAAAAGAGTAGATGATTTAATTATTCAGAAGAGAAAATTTTTAAAAAGATTAAGAAGAAATATATACTCAAATAGAACATATCCACCTAAAGCAAAAAGAAGAGGCATTGAGGGGAGAGTTCATTTGGTATTTGATATAACAAGTAGTGGAGAGGCAATTAATATTAGAATATCAAATGCACCACAAATACTTAAAAAATCTGTTAAAAAGGCTTTAAAGAGAAGTTTTCCTATAGATATTCCACCAATACTTTTAACTAAATTTCCAATGCGAAATATATCTATAGATATAGAGTTTAAATTAGAATAGCAGAACCTCTAATTTAAACTTTTTTGGATATAATTCGTTCCAAATTTTATTGTCTCACCTAAGAGTGTTGCAATATACCCCTATTTAGGGAAGAGCAGATTGCTAGAGTAGGTTAGTTGCCTAACGAATAAAAAAATTAAGAGGTAAAAATATGAGAAAAGGTATTCATCCAGAATATATGGATTGTGATGTTACATGTGCATGTGGAAACAAATTTACTATTAGAAGTAATAGAGAGAAGATGACAATAGATATCTGTAATGAGTGTCACCCATTCTTTACAGGTTCAGAGAAAATTGTTGATGCAACTGGTAGAGTTGATAAATTTAAGAAAAAATACAATCTTGCATAAGTTTAGGTGTTTTACACCTAAGCTAATATTATGATACTTTTTATCCCCACCCCTATTGGAAATCTACAAGATATTACAATCCGTGCTTTAAGAGAGTTTGAGAGAGCTACACTCTTTTTATGTGAAGATACAAGAGAGACAAAACGACTTCTAAAAATTTTAGAGGAGAGATTTAATTTTAGTATGCCAAGTTGTACTTTTTTATCCTTTCATGAACATAATGGAAGAGATAGATTAAAAGAGATAGGCTCTGTATTAGAAAAAGAGAGAGTAATCTATGTAAGTGATGCAGGGATGCCAAGCATCTCAGACCCAGGACAACTTTTAGTAGAGTATGCTCAAAATCATAATATAGAGTATGATGTATTAGCAGGGGCAAGTGCTGTTACTACTGCTTATGCCTCATCTGGATTTAAGAGTGGGAAATTTCTATTTTGGGGATTTCTTCCACATAAGGGGAGTAGTAGAGCCTCTGAACTAATTCATGTTATGAATAGTCAAACTGACATAGTTCTATATGAAGCCCCACATAGAATAGAGAAGCTTATTTTAGAGATAAACTCTATTGATGAAGAAAGAGAGCTATTTCTAGCTAAAGAGTTAACTAAAAAGTTTCAGAGATACTATAGAGGAGCAGCAAAAGAGATTTTAGATATATTTAAAACTATAAATCTTAAAGGTGAATGGGTTGTAGTCATAGAAGCTAATAGAAAAGAGGAGAAATCTCTATATTTAGATGATATTTTAAAACTTAATATTCCTTCTAAAGTTAAAGCAAAACTACTCTCAAAAATAACAGATAAAAGTACTAAAGAGTGGTATAAAAACTTAATCTAAAATTAAACTACTTAATTAAAATTTTATAAAAATGTAATTTAAAGATATTGTTAGTCCTATTTAGATATAATTATATTTAATTATTTTTTAATTAAAAGGATTAGGTTATGATTAAAAGATTTATCCTACTATTTTTACTATCTATTCTCATACTAAATCAGAAGATTTTTGCTGTAAATATAGTTTTAGATGGGACAAAAACTCTTATAAGTGGAACAGACTGTTCTACTGCAAAGTATAGATTTGGTACAACTTCATCTTTTAATGGAGAAAATTTAGATATTATTTTAGATGTCATAGCTGAAGATAATGATTATATTGGTGGGGCTTGTGTTGATACACAAGATGGAGTTATAAGTTTTCATATTAGAGATAGAGATTACTATAATAATGTTGCTTCTATGGATTTAAAATTTACAGTTGTAAAACATAATACAGATACTCCAATAGATGTTGATACTTTAACTGTGACTAATTTTGACCTTGATAGTAATCCAGATTATACAGCAAGTGATGATATATATTATAAAAATCCTCTACAAACTTTAATTAGTCAAGATAGTGAAGTTTTAAAACAGTCAGGTAGCTTTTATAGTAGTTATAGTGTAAAACTAAGAGGTAAAATAGATGGGAACTGTAATGATAGTGCAACACTAACAGAGTTATCTTGTAGAGCTGGAGCTATATGGAAAAATACCTCTCAAATCTATGCAAGAGTTCAGAATGATAATGCTTATGGAACTTTAAATTTAAATAGTTATCCCACTGCACATAGATTAATACAGTTTTCATTTGAGTATGATGATATTGCTCCATTAATTAGTGATAATAATGAGACTAAAGATTGTGGAGTATATAACTACTCGATAAATGGTTCAAAATGGACAGAAAGCTCAACTCACTCTACTTATAATAATAATTTAATTATTCAAAGAACTATCTCTATTCCAGATGCTTCTAAACTAAAAATCTCATTTAGTGGAGAGAGTGAACACAATTATGATTTCTTATATATTATTGATGAGAATGGAGTAGAGCATAAATATAGTGGTAATTTTAATAATATGGGTGATTTAATAGTTGATGGTTCATCAGTGACTCTAAAGTTTACAAGTGATGGTAGTATTACAAAAAGTGGTATAACAGTTACTATTGATAGTGTTGAGTGTAATGATAACCCAACTGTTGCTATTGAAAAATCTCTATCTATTGAGGAAGGAGATATTGGAGATAAAAATTTAACTTTTAATATTATATTGGATAGACCTGCATCAAATAGAGGTGTAACTGTACAGGTTCAACCCCATAATATTACAGCTAATGAGGGGGAAGACTATAATCGAAATAGTAGTTTAATTAGTTTTAATCAGGGGGAGATAAGCAAGAGCATATCTTATACTATACATGGTGATTATAAAGTTGAAGATAATGAAACATTTAGTATTGAGTTACATAATCCTCAAAATGCCATTTTAGATAGCAATAGAAGTGAGGCTATTGGTACAATTATAAATGATGATAATAAAGATGGTTGTAATGAGACTTTATTAAGTTTAGATATACCTATAAATAGTACAAATGATGATGCAGAAGAACGAGCAAGTAATGGTCATATCTATATAAATAGTAGTGATTTAGAGATGACACAAGAACATCATAAACAGATCGTAGGTATAAGATTTCAAAATATAAATATTCCCAAAAATGCTACTATTACTAATGCCTATATACAATTTAATGTAGATGAGAAAAGTTCCCAAACTACAAATCTTAATATATATGGAGAGGCAACAGATAATGCAAATAGTTTCTCTAGCTCTCATTATAATATAAGTAGTAGAGTTAAAACTATATCATCTATAGCATGGTCACCCCCTGCGTGGAATATAATACATCAAGAGGGAGTTAATCAGAGAACGCCGAATTTAAAAGATATTGTTCAAGAAATAGTTAATAGAGATGGGTGGAGTAGTGGTAATTCTATCTCATTTATTATTACTGGTACAGGAAAAAGAGTAGCAGAAGCTTATGATGGAGAGAGTGATAAAGCACCAAGACTTCATATAGAGTATATGGGATGTCAAAGTAATAATAATACTACTGCTACCTGTTATGCATTAACAGACAATAGTGATAGGCTATATAAGGTTACTATGAACCCAAATGGAGACCCTCTACCTACAGCCTCAACTATTAGTATATCAACTATTTTTAATGGAGAGGGTTCAGCATATAGAGCAAGTAATAATAAGTTTTATGCTTTTACAGCTACAAGTGATGATAGTGGACCTAGTGACTTATATACTATAGATGTAGATACAGGTACAACAAAAAAAATAGTAGATAATATAATTAGTGGAACAGTTGATGGAGCAGAGTTTTATTTTAATCCAACTCTAAATAAAGAGATACTCTACATTATTAGTGGTGAAAATAACTCTAAATTATATGCTTTTGACCCAGATAGTTGGTCTCTATTAGAGGGTTATCCTAAAAATACTAATACAGATTTATCTAGTTTAGCTATTAATCCTATTAATGGGGTAGCATATGCTATTGATGATTATAACTATGACCATAAAAAACCTAAAGTGTATAGATTAAATCTTGAAACAGGTGTTACAACACATATAACAACTCTCCAACATTTAGCAGATGCAGAGGGATTAGCATTTGCTAGTGATGGAAATCTATATATTGAAGATGAGGGAAGAGATGACCTTAATGGAAAAAAACTCTATATGGTTAATCTTCAAACAGGTGAATTAACTCCATCTGCAATTACTAATTCTAATGGAGATATAGAGGGACTTTCATGTAATGGTACACAAATTGCTATTGATAATCCAATAGTTACTCTTGATGGTAATAGTTCAGTAGTAGAAGGAGATACGAATACAACAGATTTAATTTTTTCTATTAGTTTAAGTAAACCTGCTGTTAAGGATATTACACTTAATTATAAGGTTACAGATATAAACAGTACGGTTAATGAGGATTATATATTAGATAATCCTTTGACTATCTTAATTCCTAAAAATGCTACTAGTAGCTCTATTATTATAAAAGTTAAGGGTGATACAGATATAGAAGATAATGAGAGTTTATCTTTAAAATTAATATATGCTACTAATGCTATTGTTGATAGTAAGAGTGTTATAGGTACGATTATAGATGATGATAATATTAATCCCATTGGATGTTTACAAACAGCTTGGATGTTTCAAGACTCTACAGACATTAATGCATTAAATTTAACTAATGGAAACATGGTCTCTATCATAGAGGGCATATCTAATGATAATATTAATGCAGTAGGTTTTAATAAAAAAGATGGATATTTTTGGGGATATAATCATACAAAAAAAGATGGAACTATTGCAAAAGTAGGTATGAGTAATAGTGGTAATTGGATAGCTGAATATTTTAAAATTAATGGATTAAATGGGTTTGATTCTTATGTAGGAGATATTGATAGTAATGGAAAACTATATCTAAAGGGTAGTGGAAGTAGTAAAAGGGTAGTTGTAATAGATTTAGATAAAAACTCATCTACATATCTTCAAAAGATAAGAGACTTTAATCTAAATAAAAATCTATCTACTGCCGATTGGGCATTTAATGCTAAAGATAATATGTTATATGCAGTAAATAATGGAAATAATACTATTTTAAAAAAGTTATATCAGATAAATCCATTAACTGGTGCTGTAACAGTAAAAGGAGATACCTTTTTAACAGGAAATAGAAGTTTTGGAGCAGGTTTTTTTGATGCTGATGGGTTCTATTATATTTATGATAACTATAGTGGAAATATATATAGAATTGATGTAGCTAACTCCACTGAGGCAATTCTATTTTCAACTGCATCTATAGTTAGTCTAAATGATGGTGCTATGTGTACAGATGCAAAGTTTAAGTTTGATTTTGGAGATTTACCAAGTAGATATCCCACAAAATTGGAGAGTAATGGAGCAAGACACTCTCTACCAACTTATGGTAATCCAAGCATATATTTAGGTAATGGAGTTAGTAGTGAGAGTAATGGAAAACCATCAGAGAGTGCAAATTTAGATGAGTTAGATGATGGAGTAAAGATTAATAATTCATTTCTGCAAAATAAAACCATAAATGCAGGAGAGAGTAGTAGCCTAAAGATAAAAACTCATGGAAATGGATTTCTAAATGCATGGATAGATTGGAATGGAGATGGAGACTTTAATGATGATGGTGAACAGATAGCAAATAATATTAATGGCAGTAATAATGGAGAAATAATATTAACTATTAATCCTCCAGCAACAGCTATAGATATAGTAACCTATGCTAGATTTAGATACTCCTATCAAAAGGATTTACTACCTACAGGTTCAGCCATAGATGGGGAGGTCGAAGATTATAAGATAACTATACACGGAAACTTAGAACCATTTGTCTGTAGTAATATTATGTATCTATCAAATCGAACAGCAAATGGATTAGATGAAGATAATAGTGGAGCTACTTGGTTACATAGATTTGCTTTTCCAAATTTTATATATACTCCTATTGGAGATGGATTTATTAGTAGTGATTATGGTTATAATGCCATTGGATATAATATCCAAGATAACTTTATATACGCTCTATATCTAAAACGCCTATTAAAGATAGATAGACATGGAAATATAAAAGATTTAGGGGAAGTTTCAGGTATTCCAGAGTCTCAACTATATGCAGGTGAGTTTGATAAAGATGGATATTACTATGTAGCAGGAGTTGATAATCCTGATAACAGATTATATAAGATAGATATTGCACAAAAAAAGGTTATTCAAACTCTTAATTTAAAATATAGCCAAAGAAGACAAAATGAGTCTGTAAAATTTTTAGATATGGCAATAGATAGCTCCAATCACTACTTCTATGCTATGCTACTTAAATCTAAGAATGGAACTTATGAGAATAGTAAATTTGTTAAGATAGATAAAAATAGTGGTGTAATAACTATTTTAGGAGATGAGTTTAAAGATATGAATTCATATAGTAACCTTATTTTTTCGGATAAGAGTGGAAAGATTATTACAATTACTAAAAATGGAAATACTTATGAACTTGACCCATCAACAGGTAAAGATTATCTGATAATGGAGAGTTCAAATGCAATAGGTGATTATAATGATGGAACAAGTTGTCCTAATGGAGAGTTTATCCTACCACCTCATCTTCCAAGATTATCTATAGGAGATGTTACAATGGCAGAGGGAGATAGTGGAGAGACAAAATTTAGATTTAAAGTATCTATTGATGCTAGTTTACCCATGATACCAATGGGAATGCCTGCAATGTTTTATTATAGAGTTATTGATGGGAATGGAAATGATATTACACCACCTCATGGAGTAGCACTTCAGAGTGATAATGACTTTAAAGGGAGTGAAGGAATTGGTTTTAATATGAATATATTTTTAAATAAGAGAGAGATGTATATTGAAGTTCCTGTATATGGAGATACTAAGGTTGAGAAAGATGAAGAGTTCTATGTTGAGATATATTTTCCTCAATTTTTCCCTACAAATTTTTGTTTAATAGGGAAAAGTAGAGGTGTTGGATTAATACTAAATGATGATTTAAAATTCAATATTATAAGAACTAATGCAAATATAGATGATAAAACTATATATACCCAAATAGCAGGTCGAGACTTTGATTATAGTATTGTCTCTTTGAAAGGGAATACTCCAGCTACTCTTAATAATCTTACTGTTAAAGTTAAACTTATTGATAATATTAATAATAAAACTCTATATGAGGGTTATAAATATATAGATGGAGATAATAGAATTGATGTAGTTGATGACTCAGATTTAAAAATATTAGATGTTACAAAAGATGCTAGTTTTAAAGTCTATTTTATTAAAGATAGTAATGGTTCTATCTTACATGGAAATTATGCCAATAGAGATAGTTATAATGCTATCTTAAATCAGACAGGATATAGTGAGATTAATCAAGATGCAAGTGAAAGCTTTACTATTAGACCTGCTGGATATAGAGTATATATTAAAGATATAGATGAGAGTAATAAAACCATAACATATAGAGATAGTAGTTATAGTGGGGGCGATAGTCTAAAACTATCAGCAGGATATAACTATATGATAGAAGCAGATGCAGTAGCATTAGATAGCAATTTTTCAAATACTAAAGGTTATACAACTATAGCAAACGAAATAAATACTACTCTTAAATTTAGAGATAAATCTACTTGTAGAGACAAATCAAATATTCCTTTAAGCAATTATAAATTTAATAACTCTCATCTAATAGATAATCTCTCACACTCAAATGTTGGAGAGTATCAACTCCATATAGAAGATAGTAGTTGGAGTAGTGCAGATGGAACTAAGGGTGGTTGTATCTTAGGAAGTAGTACTATATCTACAGATGGAAATAATAAATCAGGATGTAATATTAGCTCTACAACCATAACTAACTATAGAGATATTAATCTTAAATTCTATCCATATAGATTTAATATTACAAATATCAATTTAGTAAATAGACCAAATAATGGAAGAGACTATATCTATATGAATGATTTAAATAGTAGCTTAGATATGGGTCTCTTATTAAGCGCTAATATTGTGGCAGAAGATAAGAGTGGAAATCAAACTACTAACTTTACATCTAGTTGTGAAGCATTTGATACATCTCTACATCTAAATTATCATATAACAACAGATAGGATAGATAATCAACCAACTTATGATAAGATATATACTATAAAGGGCAGTGAAGTTGAATTTAAAAGAGTAGTATCATATAATAAAGAAAACTTTAACAGTATAGAAGATATACACTTAGATAATAATATCTCAATTCCAGCAGATAAATTTTTAGATAAAAATGATGGTAATACATTTATTAATATACTTTTAAATCTAAATAAAAATCTAAGTGAGCCTATAAATCCTGTTAAGTTAGATTTCTATAGTATAGATATTAATAGTACAGATAGCTCAAAGGTAAAAAATAGAGATAAAGTAGCAGATGGCTCAAAAGATATAGGTAGCTCAAAACTCTTCTATTTTGCCTCAATCGCTCCAGATAGAGAAAACTATGAAGATGTATATCAAGGACACTGTAAAACTCCTATTAGTGCATTGATATTTTGCGATAAAAATATCTCTTGGTGTAGTAGTATGATAGGAAATAATGGATTAAATGGTATTAGAACAAAATATGGTTGGTATAGAGCTTATCTACATAATTCAGATACAGATGGAAAGGTAATTAATTTTATAGTAAGTAATCCATTAGTAGTAGTCACTCCTACAGCTAATCATTTGTCAAATTTTAATAATGGTAAAATTGAAGATATAGTAACAGGGTATAGTGGTGACCATTTACCAGCTAAGGTAGAGGTTAAAATAGATTTAACTCCTTGGCTAAAATATCATAGAGAGCCATCACGAAATGGTATCCCTTTTTGGAGAAATACTTTTAGAGATAAAAATGCTACATTATCAGGTGTTGGATTAACTGGACAGGTATTAGAGACATCAACAACAACAAAAGTAGCTAAAAAGATAGAGTGGTAGAGAAAATTGTAAACTACCTCTATTTAAAAAGGTCTTTTAATTTTTTATTAAAAGTTAACATCAATAATAAAAATAGCTAAATTAAAATAGTTTAAGATACAATACGAGAAATATAAAAAAGAATATAGGAAAGTATATGTATCTATTTACAAGTGAAGTTGTAAGCCCTGGACACCCTGATAAGTGTGCAGATATTATTTCAGATAGTATTGTTGATAAGTTAATTATGGGTGATAGTAACTCAAGAGTTGCATCAGAAGTTTTTGTAGCAGGGAAACATGTAATTATAGGTGGGGAGGTGACTTCAAAAGTCAATCTAACTACTGAAGATTATAAACAGATCGTGCATGATGCCTTAGTTAAGATTGGATATAATGGAAATCCATATTTTACAAGAGAGGAGTCTTTACACCCTGAAGATATAGAGGTTCAAGTTCTATTAAACTCTCAATCTCCTGATATTAATCAAGGAGTTGACCAAGAAGATGGAGAGATAGGTGCAGGTGACCAAGGCATTATGTTTGGATATGCAGATAGTGAGACTCCAAACTATATGCCAAGTGCAATTACCTATGCAAGATTGCTTATGGAGAGAGTTTATGAGTATGCAAAAGCAAATCCATCAAAATTAGGTGTTGATATTAAGACACAAGTTACTATGGATTATGGAACTAAAGAGAATTTTGAAAATTGTAATCCTAAAAAAATCCATACAGTAGTAGTATCTGCTCCATGTGTTGCTAATATGAGTATTGGTGAAGTACGAAAGCTTATTAGAGAACTTATAGATACAGCAGGACTCCCTAAAGAGCTATATAATAGAGATGATTGTATAGTCCATATCAATCCAACAGGTAAATATGTATCACACTCATCTCTTCATGACTCTGGACTTACAGGAAGAAAACTTATTGTTGATAGTTTTGGAGGGTATGCACCAATTGGTGGTGGAGCTCAAAGCTCAAAAGATTATACCAAGGTTGACCGTTCAGGACTATACGCTTCAAGATATATTGCAAAACATATTGTAGCCTCTGGATTATCTAAAAAGGCTCTAATTCAAATATCTTATGCTATTGGAGTGGCAAAACCGACCTCTATTACAGTAGATACATATGGAACAGCTATAGATGGGATAGATGATAATATCTTATCTGATTTTGTAACTAAGAACTTTCCTCTAACTCCAAATTGGATTACTAAAAAGTTTGGATTAGATAAGCCATCTAAAGATACCTTTTTATATGCTGATGTAGCATCTCGTGGACAGGTAGGACAAGAGGATTATCCATGGGAGAAGTTAGATAGTTTAGATATATTTAGAGAGTTGTTAGATGTTTAATGGTAAAAATATACTAATTACAGGTGGAACAGGTAGTTTTGGTAAAAAATATACAGAGATTATATTAGAAAAATATACTCCAAATAAGATAATTATATATAGTAGAGATGAGCTTAAACAGTATGAGATGGCACAAGAGTTTAACCATAAATCTATGCGTTATTTTATTGGAGATGTTAGAGATAAAGATAGACTAAAAGAGGCTATGTATGGAGTAGATTTTGTAATCCATGCAGCAGCCCTAAAACATGTCCCTGTAGCAGAGTATAATCCTATGGAGTGTATTAAGACAAATATTAATGGGGCAGAGAATGTTATAGAGGCATCTTTAGCTAATGGTGTAGAGAAGGTTATTGCACTCTCAACAGATAAGGCTGCAAATCCTGTTAATCTATATGGGGCTACAAAATTGGCTTCAGATAAACTATTTGTTGCTGGAAATAATATTGTAGGGGATAGAAAAACAAGATTTTCTGTTGTTAGATATGGAAATGTAGTGGGGAGTAGAGGTAGTGTTATCCCATTTTTTAAAAAACTTATAGCAAATGGAGCAGAAGAGTTACCAATTACAGATGAGAAGATGAGTAGATTTCTCATTACATTAGAAGATGGTGTAAATTTTGTACTAAAAAACTTTGAGAGAATGTATGGTGGAGAGATATTTGTACCTAAAATTCCATCAATGTATATAACAGACCTTGCAAAAGCATTAGCTCCTAATTTGCCACATAAGATTGTTGGTATTCGTCCTGGTGAAAAGCTACATGAGATTATGTGTCCTGCTGATGATAGCCACTTAACACTAGAGTTTAATGACCACTTCGTAATAAAACCTACAATACAGTTTAGTGATATATCAGACTTTTCAGTAAATAGATTAGGTGAAGTTGGAACACCTGTTGAGCAGGGATTTGAGTATAACTCTGGAAATAATAAGCAGTGGTTAACAAAAGAGCAGTTTTTAGATATGATAAAGGATTTATAGTGGATTTTATCCCTTATGGAAGACAGACTATCGATAGTAGTGATATTGAGAGTGTTATAGAGGTTTTAAAATCTAATTATTTAACAACAGGCAAGAGAGTTAATGAGTTTGAAGAGGCGATAGCTTCATATTGTGGGGCTAAATATTGTGTAGCAGTATCAAGTGGAACAGTTGCTTTACATATTGCATCTTTAGCTATTTTAGATAGAGAAGATAAGATAATAACAACTCCAAACTCATTTTTAGCTACAGCTAACTCAATTATTTATGCAGGGGCTAAACCTATATTTGTTGATATTGCAAAAGATGGAAATATAGATTTAGAGTGGGTTGAAGAGAGACTAAGGATAGACCCATCTATAAAAGGTCTATATGGTGTATCTTTTAGTGGAAATATGCTAAATCAAGATAGATTAAAAGAGATAAGAGAGAGATACAATATAACTATCTTGGAGGATAATGCACACTCTATTGGAGCTACATATAGAGGTATTAAAGCAGGAAGTTGTATCAATAGTGATGTATCAATATTCTCATTTCACCCTGTAAAGGGTATGACAACAGGTGAGGGTGGAGCAGTTACAACTAACTCTAAAGAGATATATGAGAAACTCTTAACTCTTAGAAACCATGGAATGGTAAAGAGTACAGATATGAAGCCTTGGGAGTATGAGATGAGAGAGTTAGGTTTTAACTATAGACTTACAGATATTCAATCTGCTCTAGGACTCTCTCAACTTAAAAGATTAGATGATTTTATAGCTAAAAGAAGAGATATAGCTAAAAGCTATGATGAGGCATTTAGAGGAACTATAGTTAAACCTCTATATAGATATAATCCAGAGTCAGCATATCATCTATATGTTGTTAAAGTAGATTTTGATAAGTTATCAATCTCCAAAGAGGAGCTATTTATTAAGATGAGAGAGAAAAATATTGGACTTCAACTCCACTATATTCCGATAAATATACAACCATACTATAGAAAATTGGGTTATGGAGATGAGGTTAACTCTAATATGTATAGATATTATAAAGAGGCTTTTTCTCTTCCAATATATCCACTACTTAGTAGTAGCCAACAGGATTTTGTAATAGAGTCTCTATTCAAGGTTTTAGATGTCAAATAGAGCAGTAGCACTTATTCCTGCAAGGGGTGGAAGTAAGAGAATTTCAAATAAAAATATAAAAGAGTTTTATGGAAAACCAATTATTGCTTACTCCATTGAGACAGCATTTGAGTCAAATATCTTTGATGAGGTTTATGTATCTACAGATAGTCCTAAAATAGCATCTATTGCAAAAGAGTATGGAGCTAAGATTATAGATAGACCAGCCAAGTTAGCAGATGATTATGCTACAACCCAAGATGTAATTAAACACGCTTTAGATTATCTAAAAAATAGAGATTACGAGTTCTTAGCTACTATATATGCTACAGCTCCATTTTTAAAAAGTAGATATCTAAAAGAGGCATTTAATCAACTAAAAAACTCTAATGCTATTAATGCGTTTAGTGTAACATCTATGCCATTTCCAATTCAGAGAAGCTTTAAGATAAAGGATAATAGGTGTGAGATGTTTTTTCCAGAATATTATAACTCACGAAGTCAAGATTTAGAAGAGGCATATCAAGATGCAGGGGCATTCTATTTTACTAAGATTAAAGAGAAATCTAATGATATATTTTTTGGTAGAGATACTATCCCTATAAAACTTCCAAGATATTTAGTACATGATATAGATACCATAGAGGATTGGAAAATGGCAGAGATAATGTTTGAGGTTATTAATAAAGAGGGATTAAAAAATGATAAAAAATAGAACAATTTTATTTAGAGCTAATTCATCTTCAGATATTGGCACAGGTCATATTATGCGAGATTTAGTTCTAGCAAAAAAGTATAAATATAATAGAGTTATATTTGCAACAGAAGAGTTAGAAGGAAATATTAACCATAAGATAAGAGAGGATAATTATGATATAGAGATTTTAAAATCTAATAGTATAGATGAGCTTGACAGGCTTATTAAGAGATTAGACATAGATATGATAATTATTGATAACTATGATATAGATTATAATTATGAAAAAAAACTTAAATCTTTGAATCCCAAATTAACTATTATGGTATTAGACGATACTTATGAGAAGCATTATTGTGATATTTTACTAAATCATAATATTAGTGCAAATAAGAACAGATATAGAGATTTAGTTCCTAAACATTGTGAAATTAGATGTGGAAGGGAGTATAGATTAATAAGAGATGAGTTTAAAAGAGAAAGAAATATAAAAACTCTATTTATATCAATTGGTGGAAGTGACCATAGCCAAATTATACACTTAATATTGAGTGCATTATCTAAATTTCTAAATTTAAATATACATGTAGTAACTTTAAGTGCAAATATAAATTTAGATGAGTTAAAAAGATATATATCTTTTAGAGAAAATATTACTCTACATATAGATTCTGATAAAATTGCAAAATTGATGAGACAGAGTGATTTTGCAGTAGTAACACCTAGTGTTATATTAAATGAGATAGATTATATGAATATTCCATTTATTGTCATAAAGACAGCCGAAAATCAAAATGATATGTTTAACTATCTAAAGGAGAAGAGGGAGTTTATATTAGATGGATTTAATAGAGATTTATTTAAAAAATATATAGATTTAATGATAATTAAATTAGATACTACTCTTATTAATTTTATAGATTTATCTATTAGTGAAAAAGAGAAAGTTTTAGAGTGGAGAAACCATAGAGATATTAGACAATGGATGTTAAATAGAGATATAATCTCTTTAGACGAACACTTAAATTATATTGACTCTTTAAAGGTATTAAGAGATAGAGTATATTTTTTAGTAAGATATAAAGGTGAAGATATTGGAGTTATTGATTTTACAAATATAGATTTTACTAATAATAGGGCAGATTTTGGCTTATTTGTTAGACCAGATAGTAGAGGTAGAGGTTTTGGTAATATTTTAATAAAATTAATTATTGATTATGCATTTAATAGATTAAAAGTAGTAGAGTTAATAGCAGAGGTATTTCCTAAAAATAGAGTAGCAATAAGATTATATGAAAAATTTAATTTTAAAAAAAGAAGTTTAAAAGATAGAGATAATGAAAATATGCTATATTATATATATAAAAAAGATTAGGATTAATCGATGAAATTTAATAAGCTAAATAGTCAAGAGAGAAGAGTTATTGAGGAAAAGGGTACAGAGATGCCCTTTAGTGGTAAGTTTGATAACTTTTATGAAGATGGTATATATCTATGTAAAAAGTGTAATACTCCTCTATTTTATTCAAAAGATAAATTTAATTCAGATTCAGGTTGGCCAAGTTTTGATGATTCTATTGATGGAGCAGTAAAAGAGATAGATGATATTGATGGTATTAGAGTAGAGATTATATGTGCTAATTGTGGTGGACATCTAGGGCATGTTTTTAGAGGTGAACAGTTGACACCTAAAAATACTAGACACTGTGTTAATTCTATATCTCTAAATTTTAAACCATTTAATGATAGTAGTTATAAAAAAGCATATTTTGCAGGTGGTTGTTTTTGGGGTGTTGAGTATTGGTTTAGTAAACAAAACGGAGTCTTAAGTGCAAAATCTGGTTATATGGGTGGAAATTTAGAAAATCCAACCTATCGAGATATATGTTATAGAGATACAGGACATATTGAGACTGTCGAAGTGACATACAATCCAAATATTGTATCATATAGAGATTTGGTAAAACTATTTTTTGAGATACACAATCCAGAACAGGCAAATGGACAAGGGCCAGATATTGGTTCTCAATATATATCGGCAATTTTCTATAATAATATAGAGGAAAAGGAGACTATTATTGAACTTATTGATAAATTAGAAGAGAGTGGAATGAATATTGTCACAAAACTTATTGATGCTAGAGAACATAAGTTTTATATTGCAGAAGATGAGCATCAAAACTACTATAGATTAAGAAATTCAAAACCATATTGTCACAACTATATTAAGAGGTTTTAATTAATGGATTTTTATCTATTAACTTTTCTATTAATTACAATTATTGGACTAGTAATTAGCTATATCTATTTTATGAGAGATAAGAGAGAAAAACTATTAGCTATTACAAAAGGTATCTGTCCAAAGTGTCATAAACCGACAGTTAATATGGTTGACCATAGGGGTGGTGGATGTAGTGGTGCAAAAATGGTTACATTTGAATGTAGAGAGTGTAAATATATAGATACATTTCACATTGATGGAAGTAGTTATAACAATGGAAGATGTATGTGAACCTCACTCTCCCAAATCAGAGATTATGGAAAAGGATTGCGAAAAAAACTTTGTTCAAAGTAAACTTTAAAGAGTAATTAAAGTCCCATTTTGGCAGGATTTAAAATACCATTTTTATCAAATGCTGTCTTTATATCTTTAAAGAGTTGTAACTCCTCTTTAGTAAATGCAATATCCATAAATGGAGCTTTACTTGTGCCAATGCCATGTTCACCACTTAGAGTTCCACCCATATCTACAACCAATTTAAAAATCTCCTCAATACATTTATGTCCCTCATCTATTTGAGACTTATCTATCATAACATTAACATGTATATTTCCATCTCCTGCATGTCCAAAGCATGGTATTTTAAATCCATATCTATCTCCAATAGAATATATCCTATCTAATGCTTCAGGCAACATAGAGCGAGGAACTGATATATCTTCATTTAGTTTCTTATTTCCATATATTGTAATAGATTGAGAGGCATTTTTTCTAGCATACCATAATTTTTTAGCTTCATCTTCATCTTTTGCTACAATAAACTCTTTAGCTCCATTTTGTATAAATGAGTCTCTTAGAGTATTTAGTTGAAACTCTATCTCTTCAGGTACATTTCCATCAACATCACCAACTAAGACTCCACCTGCATCTTTTGGAAGATTTATACCAAGTTTCTCAATAAGTGCTTGTATAACTAATCTATCTAAAAACTCCATTGCTACAGGGTTAGCTCCACTTGCTAGAGATTTAAATACAGCACTCATAGCACTATTAACATTAGGAAAAACACCCATATATGTCTTTTTATATTTTGGTTTTGGGATAAGCTTTAGAGTAAGTTCAGTTAATACTGCTAGAGTCCCCTCACTAGCTATAAGAATACCTGCAATATTGTATCCTGCTACATCTTTTATAGTTCTCTTCCCTGCTTGGATAATATCTCCATTTGCTCTAACTGCTCTTAGTGCCATAACAAAATCTTTTGTAATTCCATACTTAGCAGCTCTCATACCACCTGCATTCTCACTCACATTTCCACCAAGTGTTGAGTACTCCTCACTTGCTGGGTCTGGTGGATAGAATAGTCCTAACTTCTCTACAGCTCTCTGTAAATCAATATTAATAACAGCAGGTTGAACAACTGCTACCATATTTTGAGTATCTATCTCTAATATCCTATTCATATGTTTTTCCATAGCTAAGATAATTCCACCATTAGCAGGTAAAGCACCACCTGTAAATCCACTTCCTGCACCTCGTGGAGTGACTACTATCTTATGTCTATTGCAATATTTTAAAATATCACTCACATCTTGCTCATGTCGAGGAAAGATAACTGCGTCTGGCTCAAATTTTGTTCTTGTAGCATCATAACTATATGCTATCATATGGGCTTTATCATTATATATATTCTCTCTACCCACAATCTTTATAAACTCTTTTAGATGTTTTTTATCTATCATCTTATATTATCTACCCCTTTATAGTATTTTGGAAACTCTTTTTTACTTGCTACACTAAAAATATTAGTATCTATCTGTTCAAATCTAGCATAGAATGGAGATTGTGCTTCAGTTATATCTATATCTATTGGTATTTTTCTTAAATAGTGACCACTTAATGGGTCAAGTATTCTTAGTCCATCTCTAGCTACAATAGCGACTAATCCAACCTCATTTTCCATAGCAAATCTTTTTAGATTTTTAAAAGTTATTCTATTTTCATCATTCTTTATTAGATAAAAAACATATATATCTGGATGTATCCATACTCTATTAAAAGTTTTAGTTATTTTACTATAACTCTGCTCATCTGGTGCAATTAGTAGTACATTACTATATAAATTTCCTAAGATAACTCTATCTCCAACTCTTATTGGAGTATCTACTTTTGGCATATTACTATCTATTAACATATTATATTTGTTTACAAAAGCTCTATTATTATCTCTAGTTACTAGAGTATGTGTAATTGCAGATAAACCTTTACCATAGTTATGTATTACAATACCACTTCTACCCTTTGGAGTATTTCCACTTAAGGTTACTACTCCATTTTTATCTATTGACTGAATAGAACTCTCTACTCTCTCTGGAAAGCTATCATAAGAGATAGCTAAGAGTGTAGAGATTAATATTAATAGTATCTTTCTCATTCTTTACCTTTTAAATTAAAATTAACACTTTTCATAATAGTAAACCAATCTCTTGAGAAGTTATTTTTAATATAACTTCTATGATGAGGTATAGTACAATTTGAGCAGTCTTGATGAATGCTACTACTACTTATAAACTGTTTGCCATCTTTTGATTTAATAGAGCATATACTATAGAGAGTTCTATCCTCTATTTTATCTAATCCATTATCATTAAATCTAAAATTTGGACATGCACAAAGATAACAGTTTAAATCTTTAATATCATGACATTTTCTATTTTTAGCATATAGAGGACAGAAATCTGGCTCATTTTTTACCATATTTTCAAATCTAAAGTACTCTATAACCTCATCATCACTTAAATCTTCAAGTCTATCTATAATCTCTCTATGTTTCTTTCCATGAGAGTTAAACCAAGAGATATAACTCATTAAATACCTTTTTTAAAAATTATAGCATAAAAACAACAATAAGAAAGAGAAGTAAAATCTCAACCCCTTCAAGTGTAGTTCCTAATACATCTCCATTTATAAATCCTAACCTTTTACTTATATATATGGAGATTATAAAAGAGAGTATAAATCCAAATACAACCATTATTATAAAAAATGGAGTTAAGAGTGTTCCTATTATCATAGATATAACAAAAGAGCCTATTAGATATATTGGAGTAAGTGATTTTTTTAGAGTTGTTATAAAAGATGATTTAAAATCTAATGTATCTATAAGTACTATAAGAGATAGTCTGCTTACTATAAGTACAGATATAAACTCACTTAATAAATTATGTTCAAATATATATACTATAGTAGAGATTTTTATAATCATAAATCCAAAAGCATAAAGCACTCCCATAGCTCCAACTGTAGGCTCTTTAATTACCTTATAACTATCTTTTCCACAATATTTTGCATATATCCCATCAACAACATCAATAATAGCTTCAGTATGGATAAACCCATATAACATCATATATATAACTGCTGAAATAACTGCTCCATACCAACCAAAGTGGTGAAAAAGCTTAAATATTAATATAGTTATAGAACCAATAGTAAATCCAACTATTGGAAAAAATAGTAACATATAGCCTAAAACTTCTCTCTTAGATAGATTATCACTCTCTTTAAATGATACTGGAATTGTTGAGAAGTATGAAAACGAAAATTTTAAACCCAAATATATATCTTGCATATAGACCCCAATAATAAAAAAATATCTCTTAGATAAAATAAAAGAATGGGTATTACTTATAAATTAATTTCTATATTTGATTACTTAGTTTATTTAGCATTTCATTTATAACTTTTTCAAATTCATCAAAATCATCACCTAATGTATCCCATAAAACTCTATCATCTACTCCAAAATAGTGATGAGTCAAAATATCTCTCATTTTCGCTATCTCACTCCAAGGAATTTGTGGATATTCTTTTGTAAGTTCTTTAGGAATGTTTTTAACAGCTTCTCCAATATTCTCAAAAGCTTTGGCAACAGCATAGACCTTTTCTAAATTTTTGGTAAATTCATCATAGGTTATATTTTTAACAAATTTCTTAATATTTTTACACTCATGGGCTATATCTTCAATATAAAGTTTATAATCTCTATTACTCTTAAACATAATTTAAATCTCTTTGGATGTAATTTCTTAGTTGTGGTTTTAATGCTTCATCTCTAACTAAATCAATTTTTTTCTGAAAAAAATCTTCAAGTTGTCTGTTTAACTTGAGATATTTAAATATAGATAGTTTTTTATCTTTCTCTATTTTATATAAAATATCAATATCACTATTTTTATCTGCTTCACCTCTAGCAAATGAGCCAAATAGACCTATAAATTTAACTCCAAATTGATTATAATAATGTTCTTGATTTGATTTCAAATAGTTTAGAATATCTTGCTTTTGTATCATTATAGCTCCTCATCTTCATCAAATGGTATGTAATTTTTCTTGCAATACTCTAAAATTTGTGAGTCATTTTCAAAATAATCATCACAAAAACTACTTAATTCTTTTTTAACAGATTGATAATTTCTATCATCTATTGTTAATATTCTTTCAATTAATTCTATAAAATTTTCATATTTTTTATTGACTTTGCATAGTTTATCTATAGTTTTCAAATCTAACTTTTTAAATTTTGATTGAAAAAATTTGTATATATTGTAGCAAATTTAGTTATAGTAAATCCTTTAGAACTTTTTGGATAACGATTGAAGCAAGAAATATTTAAGCTGTTACTATTTCTTTTATTTTCTCAAAGATTATTTTAAAATCATTGAAATCATATCCATTAGTAAAATCATCATCATTTTCTACTAAATTTGCAAAATCAGATTTTGAAAGTGCAATATTAGTTGATTCATTTAAATCATCTATTTTAAAAACTTTTTCATCAATTATTCCATTTATTTCAACTTTATTTTGTATTTGACTTATTTTTGTATTGTAATTTCCATCTTTACTTTTGCCTGTTCTATAAAACTCATTGCCTAAAAACAATCTTCTGCTATTATTTTCTTTTTTCAATATGTTTTCTGGAAAATAATGCTCTATGGAAAATATCTTTATTAACAGAAGGGATACAAAAAGCATATACATTATTTCCATAGTTTTTAAAAGATTGTCCATTTTCTTCGATATCATTTACAATACTATCTACATCTCTATCAAATATACCAATAAGTTTTCTATTTTGTGGAATTTTGGAAAGATGTTCTAATAATGCTTTTAGTTTTTTATCTCCCCAATTTTCACTAATTTCATAAAAGTCTATTTCTAAATCATCGTCAAGTTTTTCTTTAGCTTTTTTTAGATATTGAACATCTGTTTTACCCTCAGTAATTATTAACGGTTTAGTTCCATTATTAATTTTTCTTTCTAATTCTAAAAATCTATCTTTAAATCTTTCATTTTCAGAAATCATCATTTTATAAACTTCTTGATAAAGTTCATTTGTTGTTGGATCTTTAGATATCCCCAAATTATCCAAATCAATAATTTTAGATCTATCTAATAGATTTTCAGCAAGA
>JALWDJ010000060.1:21726-31045 GCA_027014605.1 Campylobacteraceae bacterium | reverse complement strand
TAGCAGGTAGCACTCAAACAGGATTTTATGGATTAGCCTATAGTATCTCTGCAATGTGTTTTCTATTTACAAGTGCTATGACTCCAATTATAACTAGGGAGTTCTCAAAATCTTATGCCTCTAATAATATAGAGAATATGAGAAGACTCTTTTTTAGATATATACCTATGCTATATAGTATATCTGCCTTTCTTGGGATATTTATATCTCTTCAAAGCTCAACTCTGCTTAATATTTTTACAGATGAGAGATTTAGAGATGCAAAATTAGCCCTTAGCCTTATGGCACTCTATCCAATACATCAAACCTATGGACAGCTTAGTGGAAGTATATTTTATGCTACAAATCAGACAAAACTATTAAGAGATATATCTTTTATAATCCAACCAATATCTATATTATTATCTATAATATTTATATATCTCTTAGATTTAGGAGCAGTTGGTCTGGCTCTAAAAATGATATTAGCTCAAATATTAGGAGTTAATATACAGCTCTATTTAAATGCAAAATTTTTAGATTTTAAGATAACAAGATTTCTATATCATCAGTTATACTCTATACTATTTTTTGCTATATTTGCCTATATCTCTACTATAATAGTATCTTTAGAGTCTGCTATTTGGGAGTTTTTAATATCAGGGTTACTATACACTATTTTAGTTATAATTTTTACCTTTATCTTTCCTGAAGTTTTTTCAACAACAAGAGAGGAGATAAGAGAAAATTTAGATAGGATTATAGATGTCATTAAAAGAAAAATTAAGAAATAATCAATTAACTATTGGCTCATGGATAACTATAGCAAATCCTGCTATTGTTGAGATTATGGCAACTGCTAAGTTTGAGTGGTTAGTTATAGATATGGAGCATACATCAATAGATTTAGCATCTGCCCAAATATTAATAACAATTATTCAAGCAAATGGAATGAAAGCACTAGTTAGAGTTAGTAAAAATGAAGAGGTTATTATAAAAAGAGTGCTTGATATGGGAGCAGATGGTATTATAGTTCCTATGATAAAAAATAAGCAAGAGGCATTAGAGGCTATATCTTATATTAAATATCCACCTATAGGAAAGAGAGGTGTTGGATTATATAGAGCGCAGGGGTATGGAACTAAATTTAATGAGTATAAAGAGTGGTTAGAAAAAGAGGTAGTGGTAATTGCACAAATAGAGCATATTGAGGCTGTTAGAAATATTGAAGAGATTATATTAACAGATGGAGTTGATGGGACTATTGTTGGACCTTACGACTTAAGTGGCTCAATGGGTTATCCAGGTGCTTTTGAGAGAGATGATGTAAAAGAGGCAATAAAGAGTGTAGAGTTAGCTTGTAAAAAATATAATAAACCTTATGGATTTCATGTAATAGAGTCAGACCCTAAAAGATTACAAGAGAGGATAGATGAGGGTTGCACCTTTTTAGCTTATAGTTTAGACTTCTTCTTTTTAGGAGATAGTGCAAGAGCAGGAATGCAGAAGATTAAAGAAGGATTAGAGAGATGAAAACTATATCAATAATTCCAGCAAGAATGAACTCAAGTAGATTTCCAAATAAACCAATGGCAGATATTTTAGGTATGCCAATGATTGGGCATGTATATAAGAGAGTTAAATTGAGTCCTCTCTTAGATGAGGTATATGTAGCTACATGTGACCAAGAGATATATGATTATATAATCTCAATTGGTGGAAAGGCTGTTATGACAAGTGATTGTCATGAGAGATGTAGCGATAGATGTGCAGAGGCTATGCTTAAGATTGAAAAAGATGAAAATATAAAAGTTGATATTATGGTAATGGTTCAAGGAGATGAGCCTTTAACATATCCAGAGATGATAGATGAGGCAGTCTCTCCAATGGTTAAAGATAGAGATATATTAATTACCAATCTTGTAGCAGATTTAGAGACTATCCAAGAGTTTAAAGACCCAAATGAGGTTAAGGTTGTTATGGATTTAGAAGGTAATGCTATCTATTTTAGTAGAGAGCCAATTCCAAGTAGAAAAAAGGGGATTTTAGATGTCCCTATGAAAAAGCAAGTCTGTGTTATACCATTTAGAAGAGATTTTCTATTGGAGTATAATAGTATGCAACCAACTCCATTGGAGATAATTGAGTCTGTGGATATGATGAGGATTATTGAAAATGGCTTAAAGGTAAAGATGATACCAACTAAATTTAAGACAAAAGCTGTAGATACTCCAGAAGATTTAAAAGTGGTTATAGAGATGATGAGAGAAAATAGATTATATGAGACCTATAGATAGACTCTCGAAACTTATATTTCAGATATATATCTCTATAACCTCATCAATCCCAACAGAGATAGGTGTAAGATTAAGAGCAGTCGCATATAGACCTCTATTTAAAAAGTGTGGTAGAAATCTAAGAGTAGATAGTGGAGTTACAATATTAGGGTTTGAAAATATCTCTTTAGGAGATAATATATCTATTATGAAAAATAGCTATATATATGCTCATGATGGTGGAGAGCTTACTATTGGAGATAATTTTACTCTAAACTCAAACTCTCAATTGGGGGCATCTTTTGGAAAGATTATTATAGGTAGTGATTGTGCTATTGCTCCAAATTGTATATTGAGAGCATCTAACCATAGATTTGATAATCCAGATATTCCATTTAGAAAACAGGGACATACCTATGGAGAGATTATTTTAGAAGATGATATTTGGATTGCTTCAAATTGTGTGATAACACCAGATACAGTAATAGGGAGAAGTTCTATTATTGGTGCAGGGAGTGTAGTTACTAAAGATATTGAACCATATTCAATAGTTGGTGGTGTTCCTGCTAAATTGATTAGAAAAAGGAAGTAGATGACCTATTTAGTTACAGGTGGAGCAGGTTTTATTGGTAGTTCTGTTGCAAGGAGACTTATAGCAGATGGAAATATTGTCTATATTATAGATAATCTTAAGACAGGATATTTAGATAATATTCCAGAGGGTGCAGTATTTATTAATGGTGATTTTAGTCAAGATGAGGTTATAGATAGATTAGAGGGTAGAAGATTTGATGCTATTTTTCATATTGGAGGGCAGAGTTCAGGCGAGATTAGTTTTGAAGAGCCAGAGTATGATTTAAATACAAATACACTCTCAACTCTAAAGCTTCTTAAATATTGTGTAAAGAGAGGTTGTAATAGATTTATCTATGCCTCAACTATGTCAGTCTATGGAGAAGATGGAGTAAAAGAGCAGTTTAGCGAAGACGATGCTACAAATCCAAAATCATTCTATGCAGTTGGAAAGTTAGCAAGTGAAAAGTATATGGATATATTTCATAGAGAGTTTGGAATAGATTTTGTATCACTTAGATATTTTAATGTCTATGGAGTTGGACAGAATTTAGAGAACTTAAAGCAGGGAATGGTAAGCATATATCTAAAACAGTTTTTTGATAAAAGTTTTAAAAAGGTTGAAGTAAAAGGGAGCTTAGATAGATTTAGAGATTTAATATATATTGATGATGTTACGGACATTACAATTACTTCAGCTCATAATAGCAGATTTAATAATCAGATTATAAATATTGGAACAGGAGTAAAGACTACTGTTAGAGAGATATTAGATTTAATAAAACTATATACAGATAGCAAAAAAGAGATTATTGTAACTAGTGGAACTAAGGGTGACCAGTTTGGAATATATGCCAATAACTCTAAACTAAAATCTATATATAAAAAAGAGTTAACTCCTTTTAATATTGGACTAAAAAAGATGATAGATTGGATAGAGGAGAAGTAGTGCCTAAGTGTAGAATTTGTAATAGTATAGAAAATCAGAGCTTAAGAGCAGAGCATGTCTTTGGAGGAAGAGAGGAGCATAACTTTTGGGAGTGTGGTAATTGTGGTGTAATATATCTATATCCATATCTATCAAAAGAGGAAGAGCATAGATTTTATAAAAAAGAGTTTGAGAAATTTATGGCAAAAAGGGTAGGTGACCATAGAGATTGGAGTAGTGCTAAGAGCCATATAGTCTCAAACCAAGACCAAGTTAAGAGAAGATGGAGATTTTTAAAAGAGCATTTAAAAAAAGATAAGACTCTATTGGAGATAGGGTGTTCTTCAGGATTTATGATGAATGCTTTTAGAGATAGTGGGCTTAACTGTTATGGAGTTGAGCCATCAGGTGAGTTTTTAGAGTTTTTAAGAGAGAATGGACATATAGCCTATGAGAGTTTAGATGAGTTAAGAGAGAGTGAGAGTTTAAAATTTGATATTATTGTTCACTTTTTTGTATTTGAACATATAGCTAACCCTTTTGAGTTTTTAGAAGAGACATATAATCTTTTAAATAGAGGTGGAATGATTATAGCTGAAATTCCATCATCAACAGATATATTAACCTCTCTATATAATATTCCAGCCTTTGAAAAGTTCTATTGGTCTATAGCACACCACTACTACTACAATCCAAAATCTCTAAAATATATCTTAGATAGATTAGGGTATAGATATGAGTTAATTCCAGAGCAGAGATATGATTTATCTAACCATATAACTTGGTTAATGGAGGGTAGAGCAGGGGGGCAAGGTAGATTTGATATATTTTCTAAAGAGACAATAGACTCTTATAAAAATGATTTAAAAGAGAATTGGAGATGTGATACAGTAATTTTAAAAATTTTTAAAGATTAATTTTCATTTAAAAAACACTAAAAAAAGTAGAAACAAATAAGCTTCATCTTATAATATATAAGATATAAATTTAATTCATCTCTCGGAGTGCCATATTGGCTGAGATAGCATATTGCTAATTCCGTAGAACTTGAACTAGATAATCCTAGCGTAAGGAAGAGATTGTATTTAAATTCTTTTATCTACTATCTGTTCCTTTTTATTTAAAAAAAGAGGAAATTATGACAAAAACATTAAAAACTTCAAATGAGATATTAACAAGAGAGCCACTTCCAGCTTCCAAGAAGATATATATTAAAGGGAAAATTCATAAAGATATTAGAGTGCCTATGCGTGAAATTTCATTAACTAATGGTGAAAAATTAGGTGTATATGATACTTCAGGAGTATATACAGACCCATCGGTTGAGATTTCAGTTGAAAATGGTATCACTCCAATTAGAAAAGAGTGGATTAAATTAAGAGGTGATGTAGAGGAGTATGAGGGGCGAATTATGGCTCCCAGAGATAATGGATACTCCAGCGAAGAACAGCTTGAGGGTGCAACGGCAGGTGCTAAAGGGTTAGTTAGAACACCTCTAAGAGCTAAAAAGGGTAAAAATGTAACTCAACTATACTATGCAAGAAGAGGCATTATTACACCAGAGATGGAGTTTGTAGCAATTAGAGAAAATCAAAATCTTGAAATGAGTAGAGAGTATCTAAGTGATAAGGAAAGAGAGGGTAGACTTAGAGGTGAGAATTTTGGTGCAAATCTGCCAGAGAAGATTACACCAGAGTTTGTACGAAGAGAGATAGCAGAGGGTAGGGCAGTTTTACCTGTAAATATTAACCACCCAGAGGCTGAGCCTATGATTATTGGTAGAAACTTTTTAGTTAAAGTTAATGCTAATATTGGAAACTCTGCAACCTCATCATCTATTGAAGAGGAGGTAGAGAAGATGGTATGGTCAACTAGATGGGGGGCTGATACTGTTATGGATTTATCAACAGGTAAAAATATTCATACTACAAGAGATTGGATTTTAAGAAACTCACCTGTTCCAATTGGTACTGTTCCAATCTATCAAGCACTAGAGAAAGTTAATGGAGTAGCAGAAGATTTAACTTGGGAGGTATTTAGAGATACACTTATAGAACAAGCAGAACAAGGTGTTGACTATTTTACAATCCATGCTGGACTTCTTCTTCACCATGTTCCAATGACTGCTAAGAGAGTTACAGGTATTGTTAGCCGTGGTGGTTCTATTATGGCAAAATGGATGATAGCTCATCATCAAGAGAACTTCTTAAATACTCACTTTGAAGAGATTTGTGAGATTATGAAATCGTATGATATTACATTCTCTCTAGGTGATGGACTTCGCCCTGGAAGTGTAGCAGATGCTAATGATGAGGCTCAATTTGCAGAGTTAAAAGAGCTTGGAAGATTAACAGAGATAGCGTGGAAGCATGATGTTCAGACTCTAATAGAAGGTCCTGGGCATGTTCCAATGCACATGATAAAAGAGAATATGGATAAGCAGTTAGAGTATTGCCATGAAGCACCATTCTATACATTAGGACCATTAGTAACCGATATTGCTCCAGGATATGACCACTTTACATCAGGAATTGGAGCAGCTATGATTGGTTGGTATGGTTGTGCAATGTTATGTTATGTAACTCCAAAAGAGCATTTAGGACTTCCAGATAGAGATGATGTAAAAGAGGGACTAATTACATATAAGATATCAGCTCATGCAGCAGATATAGCAAAAGGACACCCAGGGGCTAGAGCTAGAGATGATGCAATGAGTAGAGCTAGATTTGAGTTTAGATGGGTTGACCAGTTTAATATTGGGCTTGACCCAGAGAGAGCTATAGAATTTCATGATGAAGAGTTACCTGCTGAAGCATCAAAAGTAGCACACTTTTGCTCAATGTGTGGGCCAAAATTTTGCTCTATGAAGATATCTCAAGAGGTTAGAGATTATGCTGACGAGTTAGGAACAGATATTCAAGAGGCTAAACAGAAAGGTATGGACGAAATGTCTAAGGCTTTTAAAGAAAAAGGTGGAGAGGTCTATATAGAGGCTGATAAATTAGTAGAGGCATAAGAGATGAATATCGCAATTGTCGGAAGTGGCTTAGTTGGTAGAGTAATAGCACTCAATCTTTTAAAAGATGGTGGGCATAATATAACTCTATTTGATAAAGATACAAAAGAGGGGGTAACTTCAGCAGGTTTTACAGCTGCTGGAATGTTAGCCCCTTTTGCAGAGTTAGAGACTGCTGAATCTATTATATTTGAGTATGGAAAACGCTCAATAGAGCTTTGGAGACATCTTTTACGAGAGGTTGGACTATTTGATGGATTTCAAAAGAGAGGAACTATTATTACAGCCCATACACAAGATGTTCCAGAGCTTAAACACTTTATTACTACGCTAAAGAGAAAAATCCCAGAGGCTAATGAGATAGAGTTTATGGACTCCTCTAAATTAGAAGAGATAGAGCCTGAATTAGCAATTCATAATAACTCATTCTATATAGAGAAAGAGGGACAAGTTGACTCTCAAAGATTTATAGCATTCTCAACTACCTATCTTGACTCAATCCCCAATATAATATGGAGAGAAAATACTACTGTTCAAAAAATAGAGCCAAATAGAGTCTTTATAGGTGATGAGGTAGAAGAGTTTGATTGGGTATTTGATAGTAGAGGTTTAGGAGCAAAAGAGTATTTTAAGGATTTAAGAGGTGTGAGGGGTGAAGTTATATGGGTAGAGGCAAAAGATGTAAATATCTCTCGTCCCACTAGACTTATGCACCCTAGATATAAAATCTATATTGTTCCAAGAGAGAATGGGTGTGAGGGGATTGAGTTAGAGTATTGTAAAGATTGCAAAATAGCTCAAACAAGTGGAGCTAAAAGATATATTATTGGAGCTAGTGAGATAGAGAGTGAAGATATGAGTGATATATCTGTCCGTTCTACTCTTGAGCTATTATCAGCCCTTTTTACAGTCCACCCAAATTTTGGAGAGGCGAGAGTTGTAAATAGTGAAACAAATTGTCGTCCTGCCTTTAGAGATAATCTACCACGAATAGAGAACTCAAAAGGATTAACTAGAATTAATGGACTATATAGACACGGTTATCTATTAGCTCCAGCAGTTGTAGAGAAAGCATTAAATGAGGGGATTAGAAAGATATGAAAATATCAGTAAATGGAGAGATAAAAGAGTTTAATGAAGAGTCTCTAACTATAGATAAGATTTTAGATATATTAGAGTATAAAACAGGTATAGCAGTGGCTCTAAATGAGACATTTATTATAAAGACAAAATATAGAGATACTGTAGTCAAAGATGGTGATAGATTAGATATTCTCTCACCAATACAAGGGGGATAATATGAAAAAATGGAAAATAGAGGGTAGAGAATTTAATAGTCGTCTAATGATAGGCTCTGCTCTATACCCATCACCAGAGATTATGGCACAATCAATTAAAGCATCAGGCTCACAGATAGTTACTATTGCACTTAGAAGACAATCAGCCTCATCTCTAAAAGATGGCAATAGCTTTTGGGATATTATTAGAGAGTTAGGTGTAACACTCTTACCAAATACAGCAGGTTGTCATACAGCAAAAGAGGCAGTGACTACTGCTATGATGGCTAGAGAGATATTTGATGTCGATTGGATAAAGTTGGAGGTTATTGGAAACCAATATAATCTTCAACCAGACCCATTTGAGCTAGTTAAAGCTACAAAGATACTAATAGATGAGGGGTTTAGAGTTCTACCCTATATGACAGATGATTTAGTCTTAGCTCAAAAATTAGCAGATCTTGGTTGTACTACTCTAATGCCTTGGGGTTCTCCAATAGGTAGTGGTAGAGGACTTATGAACCCATACAGTTTAAAGAGTATTAGAAAACAGTTTCCAGATTTAAATCTAATAGTTGATGCAGGGATTGGAAAACCATCTGATGCTATTAAAGCTATGGAGCTTGGATTTGATGGAGTTTTACTCAATTCAGCAGTAGCATTAGCACAAGAACCTGTAAAGATGGCTGAAGCATTTAAATATGCTATTATTGCAGGAAGATTGGGATTTGAAGCTGGAGCTATGGAAAAAAGAGATATGGCATCTCCATCAACACCTACTGTTGGAACTCCATTTTGGCATCAATTTAAAAAGTAAATAGATTAATTCTATCTATTTACTATTTACTACTATTTGTTTCAGAAGTAGTTTTTATTTCTGCCTCTTCTTTTTTTTCTGCATCTTTTAATTTAACTTCTAATTCACTTTTAGATTTTTGAATATCTTTTAATTTAGTCTCTAACTCACTTTTAGCCTTTTGTGTATCTGCTAATTTAGTCTTTAGTTCACTTTTAGCCTTTTGTGTATCTGCTAATTTAGCCTCTAGTTCACTTTTAGCTTTTTGTGTATTTGCTAATTTAGTCTCTAGTTCACTTTTAGCTTTTTGTATATTTGCTAATTTAGTCTCTAGTTCACTTTTAGCCTTTTGTATATTTGCTAATTTAGTCTCTAGTTCACTTTTAGCTTTTTGTATATTTGCTAATTTAGTCTCTAGTTCACTTTTAACTTTTAAAGACTCTTCTGCTTTAGTTTTAATATTTGCTTCTATTT
>JALWDJ010000060.1:0-21626 GCA_027014605.1 Campylobacteraceae bacterium | reverse complement strand
TTTTGTATATTTGCTAATTTAGTCTCTAGTTCACTTTTAGCTTTTTGTATATTTGCTAATTTAGTCTCTAGTTCACTTTTAACTTTTAAAGACTCTTCTGCTTTAGTTTTAATATTTGCTTCTATTTTCTTTTCTGCTTTTAATTTATCTTCAAGTGTCAATCTTTTACTATGTTCTAACATTAAATCACTATTAGCTTTAGTAGCTTTTTGTAATGCTAACTCTTTTTGATAATTTGCCTCTTTGATTTGAGTTGGTACTATTTTAAATATATAATAGCCAAGAGGAATTACAAAAATAAGTATTAATATGCAATCGAATATCATATCAGATATGTTTTTTTTAACTTTCTTTTCTTTTTCTTTAGTACTCTCTTTACTATTTAGGGTATTATTCTTTTTGTTTTCTACTTTATTATCTTTTTTTGTAGATGTATTGTTTCTATTTCTATTCTTTTTTGCCATTATTTAAATGTTTTCCTTTTCTAATTTTTTTGCAATTATATTATCTTTATATATAATTTGATTTAATAAAAGTAATTTTTATTAAATTTTAAATATTTTCTTTAAAAAATGGTGCAGATAGATATAACTCTTTATAGAAATTAACTGTTAAGATTTTTTTTGATTTGAAATTATATTTTTTACTAATAACAGATAGCATATTTAACTCTCTTTTAGATATTTTTCCATCTATTTTTGAACTATAACCATAAAATGATAAGAGTCTCTCTATTAATTTAATCTTAGTATTGTTATTAGCTGATATAAACTCTTGTAAAGTATTATTTATAATATAATTATCACTTTTCATATTTGGTGTGGTACATTTCCAATATGGTATATTGTATAGTCGTCCTAGTAGTTGAATTAAACTATATTCAGATAGTATTCTAAGTGCTTCATCTTTTGACTGTTGAAGTGTTGCATATTTACTATATCCAATCCCAGAACCATTTAAAAATAGTCCAAATCTATTCTTTTTTCTTTTTCTATGTATTTCAATTTTATTTGTAGTAGCCACACCAGGTATATAACTTCTATCTCTATATTTAAATATACTTAAATCAAGTGCTATTTGAGAAAAACTATCGCTATTATCATGATTAAATCTACTATCACTTCTCCATGGATCTCCTCCAAACTCTGCATCTATATCAAAATTATTACTAGTAGAGATAATACCTTTATCAAATTGTGTAACTGCACCATTAATAACTAAATCAGGCATAGATTTTTTCATCTCTGGAAAATATACAAAACCTGTTGTTTTAGTCTCATATTTATTAAAAATCGGCTCATAAGCGACTACTTTAATATGATTCATATTTAGAATAAGGGGTGTTTTTATAAAAGTACGACTATCCATGGGCATTGCTCCCTTTGCTGAAGATAGGTTCTCTATTGTTTTTACTTGAATTTTATATATTGGTCTATTAAATGCAATAATCATTCTATTTATTTTTTGAAAAGCATCATAAAAATAGGTTGCATTATTAAATGGCATAGATATATTTTGTTCTTGTTCAGAAAATTTGGGACTGCTAATACAGCCTGTAAATATAAAAATATATAAAAATATTAGAGCATTATTTATCTTCATAGTTGCTACCAACTCTAATAGTTGTATTTTTTATATATACATTTACCTCTTTTACTCTGCTCTTATTTCTTAAATCAATAACTTCTAATTCTGATATATCATTATCTTTTACTTTTTTATATAAAGGGTCTATTGGTTCAATAATAGTGGTGACAGGTTTTTCAGAGTTATTTTCATTTTTATCTTTTTTAAATGGAATTGTAGATACTTCATCATGTTTTACAAAATGTTTATAATCATTTCTCTTTAAATCTATACTATCACCCTTATATCTATCTCCCACTACTTTTAAATCTTCACTCATAACATTAACTTTTACATCACTACTCTGTAAATTATTATTAAGTTGAACTGTGGCAATTTCAATATTGTTATTTTTTACATTAAAATCTCTATCCTCTATATATTTATATATTTTATCGCTATAAACTCTTTTAGAGCGATTTTTTATTTCCATTTTTTTAAATGTGTCATTCTCTTTGTCCATCTCAGATATTGCTTTATTATCCCAATCATCACTCTGCCAATCAGAGTTATCTGCTTGTAAGTTTGACGATATTAATATTGCAGTTATAAAAAAAAATATTTTTCTCATTTTAATTCCTAAATCTTAATATTATTTAACATATATAATTATATATTAAATAATATTAAGATGAGATAAACTCATCTTAAATTATTGCCTTGATATTTTTTTTAATTATAGACTATAATAGCTCCTTCTGTAAGATTTGCACCTGTGATATCTACACTATCCATATCACATGTTCCATCAATATTAGTATTAGAGATATTGGCTCCATTTTTTACATATACACTACATAAATCAATAGATGAGTTAGATATATTTGAGTGGTCTATATTGGAACTCATATTAATTGTACTATCTGTCAAGCTACTACTATCTCTCATACTTAATTTACCTTGGATTATATGAGAATTTATAATGTTTACTGTCTGTGTATCATCATATATAGTATGATTTCCAGTTAATGTTAAATTATCTACTGTTGCACTATCTATATCTACCTCATTTTGAGATATATTAGAGTTATTTATAGATGCGTTACTTATACTACTATTTAATATAAAAGAGCTATCTTCTATTAAGCTACTATTTTTAATAGAGATAACACTCTGCTTTATATTAGAGTCATTTTTTATATATGAAGATACTACCTCTGCATTTGAGTAGATATTACTTCTAATTAGAGAACTATTATTAATATCTACACTACCTTGATTAAGAGTAGAGCTATCAATAGAACTCTCATTTAATATATTTAAATCTCCACTCTTTCCAATATTTACATCTTCTACCAAGGAGTTATTATTTATATCTATGTTTCCCTGTTTAGTTATACTATCTGTTATATCACTACTGTGTAATATATTTTTTATATTATTACTTAAATTATTGATATCAGCATTCAAGTCTATAAATATCAAGGCAAGTATGATTATTATCTTTTTCATACTCTTCCTTTTTTTAATTAATTTGTAATTATTGTATTTCCTTGTGATAGATTTGCATTAGTTGTATTTAAATTATACATTAATCCTTGTTGACTTAAATTAGAGTTATCTAGTGTTGAATTAGTAACTTTTATATTAAACTGTTTTAATATAGAGTTATCTGATGTTAGATTATTTATTGCATTGGCTCTATTTAATGTATTATAAGTTAATTCTCCACCATTAATTTCTGTTATATCCTGATTAATTTTAGAATTATTAAAAAAGGTAGAGCTATAAACTAAATTAGTAGCACTTTTTGCACTAGTATCTGTTGTATATGTTATATTTACAATATCACTGTTATTAGTAACATTAATATCAGATTGCTTTATATTTGAACTATCTACTGTTACTATATGTATCCAGTTATTTTCTTCTACCCCATTTCTATCATTTATATATAATGCATTAATATGACTAGTATCAATATTTATATTTGATTGGTCAATATCAGAATTATTTCTTGCTGTAACATAGCTTACTCTATTTTTATCATCAATTGATGAACTTGCATCATTGTTGATATTGCTAACATCAGAGTTATTTAATTTAATAGTTGATTGACTGATATGACTTCCATCAACAGTAATATCTTCCATAACATTTTCGATAGTTTGTTCAATATTGCTTGTTGTACCACCTATAATTGTTGTTAATCCCTGTATAAGTTCTGATGAATTAATGTCATTTGTTCCATTAGCACTAGCTCTTTTTATACTATTAGTCTGATTTAGTTTAAATGTATTAGATACATCTGCTCCATTATAAATAAGAGTTTTACCTTGAAGTAGAAATGAGTTATTTTTAATATCTGTATCTTTAAGTGAGTTAGCTTGAGTTATTTTAAGATTATCTCCTGAACTTCCTATACCCATACCACTACTACTTCCAGAAGTTCCAGTAACATTAGATTCCTCACTAATTTTTAAAATACCTTGTTCAACGAAAGAACTATCTACATTTACATTTTTAACAATATTATTTGACTCTAAATTGGTATTATGTAGAGTACTATTCTTTATATGTGTTAATCCTTGGTACAATCCTGTATTATTTAGAGTTGAATTTTCTATTAAGTTACCTGCTTCTGTTCCATCTCTTTGTAATATAGAGACATTATCTATATTAGAGTTATTTTTTATAATAGTCTCTCCTTGTGAAACAGTAGAGCTATTATTAAGTGTTGAGCTTATAGCTTTATTTTTTTGGTCAATAGTTAAATCATTAACAATATTTGCACCAAATATAAAGGAAGTTGTTACTATTGATAAAAGCATTATATTTTTCATTTTAGCTCCTTTAGCTATAGGGCATATTACCCTATAGTACTTTTAATTTTTAGATTTTTAATAATTTTTATGTGAATGTTCGACTCTAGCTAGAACGCAAGATTCACCATCTCCTTCAATATTAATATTACCTTGGGTTAAATTTGAACTACTAATAGTAGAATTAGATATATCATTATCTTGATCAACATCTAATCCGTTAACTGTTGAATTACAAATTTTTAAACCATTTTGAGATACTGTTGAGTCAGTAATTTCAGTGCTTGTAATATCATTTGTAATATCAGTAGTTTTACCCATGTGAATATTTTCAACTTCACTATTTCCAATTGCAATTCTTGCTTGTTCTATTGTAGAACTAACAACTTGAGTATCGGTAATACTATTTTCTGTATCTTGTGTTAATGTACCTAAATTACTATTTGATAAGATAAACTCTGATTGGATAATATGAGAACTATTCATATCCTTACTAGTACTATCTGTATTCGTTACTTTATTTGTATTATTAAGTGTTAAACCATTAACTGTTCCACTATTGATAGATGTATAATTTTGAGTAACTTCTGTACTATTTAGTTTTACATTAGAAATTTCATTATCTGATGTAATACTTGGAGATGTTACTGTTGAATTATTAATAACAGTTACAGCTTGATGTATATTACTACTTCCATCTACATTTATATTGTCAATTTTATTAGTTGATGAAATAGTAGCAGAATTGCTAATAGTAGAACCATTAATATCAACTATATCTTGTCCTATATGAGTGTTGTTAATTGTTGAGTTACTAATAATATTATCATGTGTTCCTGTAAGTCCTGTTACATCTGAACTATTAGTAATATTATAAGTATTTTGAGATATTATAGAGTCAGTTGTACTTACAGTATCTATTTTATTATTATTTGTACCACCACTATTTACTGTCATATTAGTTACTTGAGAATTTGAATGAATATTAATATGATTTTGAACAGTAGTTGAATTATCAGATGTTAAACTATTTATAGTATTAGTTACATTTGTAGTTAATCCATTAACATCAGCACCTGTATCTATTTTAGTAATACCTTGTAGAGTAGTTGAATTATTTATAATTGAACTACTACCACTAAGTGTATTTGTTTGATTAATATTTAATCCACTAGCAGTAGTTCCTTCTCCATCTATAGAAGTGTAGGATTGTCTAACTGTTGAGCTATCAATTTTAATATTAGAAGTAATTTCATTAACAGAAGTTATATCTACATTTTGTGCATCTGAACTATCAGTAGCATTAGCATCTCCACTAACCGATACTGTTCCTTGTGTAACTAAAACAGGGCGTTCTGTATTACCATCAATATCAAGATTTGTCATAGTATTAGTTGATTTTATATCAACATTTTCTAAAGTAGAATTAGAACCACCAACTGATGTCTCTCCTTGACTTATTTTACCATTACCATCAACTGTTCCACCATTTATAGTACTATCTGAATCGATAGTTACATTAGTAACTTTTGCATTACTTACCTTTGTTGAACCTTGAGTAATATTTAAATCTTTATTTTCTTCAGCACCATTAATAGTAACACCATCTATTAAATTTCCAGTTGTATCATCATCACCTTTTTGTGTAATAGTTAAGTCATTTACTTGTGCATCACCTATAATAGTTGTATCACCCTGTGTTGCTGTAGCTTTATTTATTGTACTATTTTGAGTTTTATTAACTTGGTCTGTTGTTAAATTATTTACAGTTGCACTAAAAAGCATTGTTGATGTTATAATTGAAATTGCGATTGTTTTTTTCATTTTTTATTCCTATTTATATATTATATATAAAATTTAAATAGACACCAAAATATTTTAAATGTCTAAAAAGCCAAATTTAGGTATAATACAAATAGTTTAGTTTTATAAAAAGAATTGATTTAATTATCAAAGATGTCTGGCGACTACTTTGAATCAATTTTATAACTAAACTTATCTAATATATTTTCTACTTTATGTTTTCATTTTTAGCTCCTTTATTTCTATTAATAATTAATCTAATAGTAAAATTATACGACAAAAAAGTTAGAAAAAAGTTAGATTTTAGTATTTAATATTATTATTTAATAGAACCGATTATTAAAAATAATATATATAGTTAAAAACTCATTATTTTTCCTATTTTATTAAAAATTATTTTTATATATAGGAAAAATATATTTAATTATCTCTATTTTTTCTTTTTTTATATAAAAAATTAGAAAAAAAACTATTTTATATATATCAATGTATAGATTTTTTTTATATAAAATAAAATAATATTATTATTTAATATTATTTATTATTTAATAATATATAAAATGATATAATCATATAGTTTTTAAAAAAAACTATAAGTTTACTAAGGTAAAAAATGATAGATATAAAATATTATCCAGTGGTTATGGTGGGTGAGGATATAACAGTAAAGAGATACCTTAAAGAGTATTTTAAATATATTATTACAATAAAAAAAGAGAAGATATTAGATATATTATCTAATAGAAACTACTCAATTCTTTTTTTAATTAATAATATTGATATAGTTAAAAAAATTAGAGAGTATTATTTTAATAAAGGAATTATAATTGTTCTCTTATCGAAAAGTATAACTAAAAGTCAATTAATAGAATTAATTTCTTTAAAGGTTTTAGATTATACCCCACTACCTATAAATAGAGATAATATAAAAAAAATTTTTGATAAAATATATAAAGAGTTTTATTTCAAGAATTTTAATAATATTTTTCATTTAAAAGATGGTTATATATTTAATAGTTTAGAACAGAAATTATTTGATAATAAAAATGTTGAAATAAAATTAACAAAAAAAGAGAAAAAATTAATGACTATTTTAGTTAAATCAGAAAATCAGTTTATTAAAACAGAAAGTTTTGAATATCATATTTGGGAAGAGGAGTCTATGAAATATAATTGTCAAAATAGATTTAAAGTATTACTTAGCAATTTAAGAAAAAAGCTTCCAAAAAATACAATTATAAATAGTTATGGATTGGGCTATAAGATTGTATTAGAAAGATTACCAATGTATGATAATATTTAGATATTTTTTAATAAATTCAATTTATCTAATAACTCTTTATAGTTATAGTTAGATATATATCTAATAGTACTATAGTATAGTAGAGCATATCTTATATACTCTATAAACTCTATTTTTATAGATGCACTATATGAGTCTAAAAGAGTCTTTAATAACTCTATATTTAAAATAGAGTCTATAAAACAGAAACTAATTGAGACCACTGCTAAATCAAAATAGAAATCTCCAATAGAAAAATTACTAAAATCATATACTCCAGCTAATTTTCCATCTCTGAATTTAGCGTTATCTATAAATAAATCTCCATGTATTATTCCGTCTCTATTTAACTTAATATCTATTGAGTTAAAATATTTTAGAAGAGTTCTATTTTTAGAAGAGATAATTAACTCTTTTAATCTATCTCTACCAAATACCTCTTTAGAGTTTATATTTATATTTTTGCTCTGTTTATGAAACTCTTTTAAAAAATTACCTATTTGAGATACCTCATCTTTAGTTGGAGTTTTAATTATATTTCCCTCTATTTGAGTATATATTAGAGCTATTTGATTATCTATTGTAAATCTGTCTATTACTTTTGGTATAGGAAGATTAGAGATAGAGTTTAATAGTTCTATTTCACCCTCAACTCTATCTGGTTGGCTACTAAAGAGTTTTAAAACATATCTATTATCTAAAAGATATACTGTCGAACTAACTCCATTAGTAGTAGGAATTAAATTATATTTTTGATATTTAAGAGGTAGTTCTCTTTTATATATTTCTCTCTTTATTCCCATTTAGGTTCTATATTCAGCATTAATCTTAACATACTCATAGCTTAAATCACACCCATAAGATGTAAACTCTCCACTACCTACACCTAAATCACATATTATCTTAAAGCTATCCTGCTTCATAATCTTATATGCTCTCTCTTCTCTATCTCTATCTAACTCTCTTTGAGCATCTGAATAGATTAGAAGATTATCATAATATATCTCTAAACTCTCTTCACTACACTCTACCCTACTAGCTCCAATAGTTGATGCTATTCTTCCCCAGTTTGGGTCTTCTCCAAATAGAGCAGTCTTAACTAAAAGAGAGTTACTTAAGGCTCTACTTACTTTTCTAGCTTCAAGAGTATCTTTTGCACCTTTTACCTCAAAAGCTATTAACTTATTAGCCCCCTCTCCATCTTTTAATATCATCATTGCTAACTCAAATGTTATTCTATTTAGTGCCTCTCTAAATGCCTCTTTATCATAACTATTAGAGACTCCATTAGATAGGAGCATAATAGTATCATTAGTAGATGTATCTCCATCAACTGAAATTCTATTAAAAGATTTCTCTGTGGCTTCGCTTAAAAGCTCTTCCATATCTGTTTTAGGTATTTTTGCATCTGTTGTTATAAAAGATAACATTGTTGCCATAGCAGGATTTATCATTCCTGCACCTTTACATACTCCTGCTATATTAAAAGAGCTTCCATCATCAAGTTCAACTCTAAAAGATAGCTCTTTTTTAAAACTATCTGTTGTCATAATGGCTCTTGCTAACTTGTCTGAATTTGTTGCATTAAAATCAAACTTCTCAAAAGATGAGGTAATCTTTTTTTTATCTAATCTGTATCCAATAACTCCTGTTGATGACATTATTGGATTTTCTACTGATATATAGTTAGATAATCTATTAAATATCTCTTCGATATCTTCTACTCCCTTTTCTCCTGTCATTGCATTTGCATTTTTAGAGTTTATGAGTAGAAAATTTGTTTTAAAATCTTTTGGATATCTCTTATAGTGTACTATTGGTGATGCTTGAAATCTATTAGTTGTAAATCTAGCAGATATATCGCACGGAACATCTGAACGAATAAATGCTACATCTCCATCTTTAGAGCTTTTCATACCAACATTTACACCATCACAAAAAAAACCTTTAACATTTGAAATTCCACCCTTTAGTGAAAATATATTAAACATAATATAACCTTTATATATATAAAAAAAAATTGAAGTTTAGAAGAAGATACAACTTAGTTTAAGTTGTATGAAAGTGTTAAAAAAGCTTACACTTAAACTGTTGCTTGAGATGCTCTTTTTCTCATTGTTCTAAGTGTTGAAGCTGCAACTTTTATTCTCTTAGTTGTACCATCTTCTAAAGTAATCTTCACACTTCTAAGATTTGGTAGTTGTCGTCTTTTTCTCTTGTTATTTGCATGAGATACATGATTTCCAACTAATGGACCCTTGCCTGTTATAGCACATCTTCTTGCCATATTATACCCTTTATAGTAATTTTCATTAAATTTGATGTATTTAACATTTAAAAAAAGTTTTGCGATTATAGTGGAAATATACTTAAAATCAAGATTATAAAAATGTAGTGTGACTTTTTAGGATAGATTTATATAAATTATAATTATTTATCATAACTAAAAATTAATTATTGCACTTTTAAGATATAATGTCAAAAAATTATTTATATAGGGATTTTTAATGTTAGTAGCACCAAGTATCTTATCAGCTGATTTTGGTAATTTAGCTAATGAAATAGAAGCAATATGTAATAGTGGCTGTGATTTAGTTCATGTTGATGTAATGGATGGTCATTTTGTCCCAAATTTAACTATTGGACCTGTTGTTGTATCTGCTGTTGCAAAAGTTGCAACAAAACCACTTGATATTCATCTTATGGTTGAAAATAATAGTTTTTTTGTTGACCTATTTGCTCCATTTAATCCTCAATATGTCTCTTTTCATATAGAAGAGGAGAAACATCCTCATAGGCTGATACAAAAAATTCGTTCACTTGGTATAAAACCTGCTATTGTATTAAATCCTCATACTCCTCCCGAAGATATAGAGTTTTTAATTAGTGAGTTAGATATGGTACTTCTTATGAGTGTAAATCCTGGTTTTGGAGGACAAAAATTTATACCATCTGTAGTAGAAAAAGCTAAAAGGCTTAAAAGATTAATAGAAAAATATAATTCAAACTGTCTTATTGAGGTTGATGGTGGTGTTAATAGTCAAAATATCTCACAATTAAAAGAGGTAGGTGTAGATATTGTTGTTACTGGTTCTTATGTATTTAATCATACCAAAGGGTATGAGTATGCTATATCATCTTTAAAGAGGTAAAAATTATGTTAAAAGTTAAAATCTGTGGAATAACTAATTATGATGATGCTATTTTTGCAATAGAGGCTGGTGCTGATGCTTTAGGTTTTGTATTTTATAAAAAATCACCAAGATATATTACCCCAAGTGATGCTAAAAAGATAATAAAAAGATTACCTCCTTTTATTACTATTGTAGGGTTATTTGTTAATGAAGGTATTGATACAATTAATACTATTAGTAGATATTGTAATCTTTCAATTAGTCAGATACATTTTGATGTAGATGAGGAGTCACTAGATGCATTAGCAGGTAGAACTCTACCTGTTATTAGGGCTAAAGAGCCTAAAGATATTTTACAATACTCCAATCGTTACCGTTTAATTGATGTATATTGTGATAGTTTTGGTGGAAGTGGGAAGAGATTAAATCTTGATTGGTTTGATGGGGTTGACTGCTCTAAGATTATACTAGCAGGAGGACTTACACCTGATAATGTAGAGGAAGTTAAAAAATATAACTTTTATGGAGTAGATGTTAGTAGTGGGGTTGAGAAGATAAGAGGTAGGAAAGATTATGAAAAGGTTAGTAGATTTATAAAAAATGCAAAAGGTTTATGAGGAGTTAACAAAAGCTTTTAGAAAAAATAGAGGAGAAATATCTCCTATATTATATAATAAAATAGTATCTAATTATTTTTTAGAAGATGAAGATACATCTTTTCTATTACTACAATCTTCGGGTTATCCAATAGATAGAGATAACTCTAAATATATATTGAAAACATATAAAACTCCATATAAAAGTCAAAAGTTTTGTGTTATAGATATAGAGACAAATGGAAGTAAACCAGAAGTAGCACAAGTTATTGAAGTTGGGGCTTTAATAGTACAAAATGGTAAAATTATAGATAGATTTGACTCATTAGTATATAGTGATTTTGTACCAGAATATATATCTAAAATAACAGGAATTAATAGAGAAAATTTAATTAATGCTCCAAAAGAGAGCATTGTATTAAATCAACTTAGAATTTTTATGCAAGATACAATTTTTGTAGCTCATAATGCAAATTTTGATTATGGCTTTTTAAATTACTCTTTTAAAAAATTTGGTTTAGGAGCTATTGGAAATCAAAAATTTTGTTCTATAGATTTAGCTAAAAGAACTATAGAGAGTAAAAAGTATGGATTAGCCTTTTTAAATGAGAGTTTAGAGTTGGGCGTTGATACTCATCATAGAGCATATAGTGATGCATTAACGACAGTAAAATTATTAGATATTTTATTTAAAAATATTCCTAAATATGTAACAAGTAGTGATGAGTTAATTCGTTTTTCTACATCTAATAGAAGAGATAGGAGTAATAAAAAAAAACATAAAAGTTAAAAGATTTAATATTAAATTGTTATAATAGTAAAAAAGTAAAAAGGAATATGAGGATGATATATAATAAAATGATAATTCCAGCTATCGCATTAACATTATTAAATACAGGCTGTGTAAAACCAACAGAAGAGATAAATAGTCCAAAAACTCCTAATAATGAGACTTCAGTATATAATGAAGAGCCAAGTTCAGTTGTATATGATGATAGTTCATCATCTACAGAACCAATTATATACTCTGACCCAACAACAACAAGTAGTGCAACTACAAATAGTGTATATTCTAGTAGTACAGTAACTCCTCCTATAGGTGGTGCTACGGATACTATAACAACTACACCTTCTATAACTACAACTGCTACAACCACTACTACAGCACCCAATCCATCTGACCACTATCAACCTCAAGGAGGTGGAGGTGGGTATTCTGCTTCTAGTAGTTCGAGTAGTGGAGCATATAGTGACCCTTACTCTTCAGAAGGAGGAGGATATAGTAGTAGTGGTGGGAATTATAATGGTGGGGGAGGAAGTTATAGTAGTGGAGGTTATAGTGCTATAGATGACCCATACTCTAGTTCAAGTTCATCATCTTCTAATAGATATTCAACAAATATTCCTTATAGTAGTTCTAACTCATCATATACACCACCATCTTATAGTAGTTCAAGTGGAGGAACTAATAGTAGTATTGGATTGCAAGTTGCTGCATTAAGAAACTATGCTTCAGCAGAAGAGTTTAAAAGAAATTTAAGTCTAAGTCCAAAATATCATGCTTATATTAAGAGAGGAGCTATTAATAAAGTGATTATTACAGGGTTCTCAAGTAGAAGTGAAGCTAAAGCATTAGCAAATAGACAATTCCCTGGTGCTTTTATTGTAAGTGTCTCTTCTAGTTCATCAAGCTCTCCATCATATTCCTCTTCATCAAGTAGTAGTTATACTCCATCATACTCTTCACACTCATCATCAGGAGATATTCATAGTGGAATAGGTGTACAGGTTGGTGCATTTTCATCTAAAGCAAGAGCTAGAGCCATTGCACAAGAGAAAGCAGGTGGAGAATATACAGCAATTATTAAAACAGCAAAAGTTAGAGGTAGAACAATATATAAAGCAATTATATTAGGTTTCTCAAGTAGAGCAGATGCAAAAAGAGCAATTGCTTCTGGAAGATTTGGAGATGCATTTGTAGTAACAGGTATTCATCCTTAATTGTTAAAAAAATATATTATATTTTAGTAATTTTTAACTTTAACCAATGTATAATATTATTAAATTAATAAGGAGTTTTTATTATGAAAATATTAAAAAATATATTGGTTTCTATTTTAGTTTTATCAACTTTAACAATAGCATCTTCTTTTGAACAAAATGGAGTAAAAGAGGGGAATAATAGAGTATCCATAGGATTAAATTCAATTATAGATAATGATGATGGGGAAGATCCTACAGGAACATTTTATGGAGAATATGGTAAATTTATAACAGATGATATTGAATTTGATATATATACATTAATATCTCTTAATAATGTAAAAAATAAAAATGCAAATTATAAATATCATGATGATAGTTATATAACATATCATATTGGAGTAGGTGCAAATTACTATTTTTTAAAAACACCAACTCTAACTCCTTATATAGGTGCAAAATATTATTATACAGATAGTACATTAGATGTTGATAGAGCAGATGGAAGTAGTGTTGATTTTTCATCTAATGGTGCAAATATACATATGGGATTACATAAATTTTTTAGTGAAAATCTTGCTATAACTCCTGAAATTGGTTCTACATTTGTAGATTTTAGTGATTATATGAGTTCATATGCAAATATATATTTAACATACTTCTTTGATTAAAAACTAAATTTAAGAGATTTTAAAATCTAAATCTCTTAAGCTTTTTAAATTTAGATTTCTTATCTTTTTTAACTCGATATCTATATACTCTAAATCTAATATATCTAAACTAGCAATAGTTGAAGAGCGAACTATACTATTATTAACTTTAAATATATTAAATCCATTTTCATATAGTCCCATTCTAACAGAAGAGGCTACAGAGTAGGTTGTAATTATGGTATCTTTTTTAGATAAGGCTCTAATATCTCCAAAATACTCTCTAGTCCATAGAAGAGGATTTTTTTTAGGGCTAAAGGCATCTTGATATACTATATCTATCTTTTTATAAATTGTTGGAACTATCTCTCTTGCATCACCTATTAAAATCTCTATAGTAAATTGATTATCTCTATAGTATTGATTTAAGCTAAGCTCTCTTATAATATCTTTAAACTCTCTAAACTCATTAGGATAGTTAAAATTTTTTAGAGATTTAATAAGATTTCTATCTATCTCTGGAGATATAATATGAACTCTAGTTGATAGATTATTTTTTTTAATATAGTAAAGTGTAGATAGTGTATTATAACCTAATCCAAAACATATATCTAAGATAACTAACTCTTTTTTACTTTTTTGAAATCTAAATGCAGGTTTTATATGTTTTTCTAATGATTCAATTAAAGCTCCATCTTGAGTTGAGTGGTAAGCCTCATTAAACTCATAAGAGAATAGTGTATTAGTTCCATCATCTGTTAAGATTAACTCTTTTCTATCTCTTAAATCCTCTCTAAACATATTATATTATAATCCTACCTCATCAAGCTCTTTAAATTTAAAAGCCTCTATAATATCTTCAATTGTTCTCTCCTCTCTAACAGATAGAACCATCATACCCTCATTCATAAAATCAATATAGCTCTCAAACTTATTAGCTAGAATAATAAAATCAACCCAATCTGAAAAATCTTCTCTTTTATCAAAAAATTTTATAGATTGAACTTCTCCTTTATCAAAATCAACCAATGCCCAGCTATTTACATCTATTAGTTTTGTAATCTCTCCAACTTTTTCATCTCTTCTATCTACAGGTATCCAAATTAACATCTATAGACCCTTTAAGATTTTATCATTTAGTTTTAGTTTTTTATTACTCATGACTCCAATTCCCTCATCTAATACTCTTTTTGCTATGGCTTTAGCATCATCTAGAGAGTGCATCTTATAACTTCCACATTGATATATATTAAGCTCTGGAATATCTTTTTGTGATTTTACCGCTAACACATCTCTCATAGAGTTCTCCCATGCTTTAACAACGGCTCTCTTTTTAGCTTTCCCAATAACAGACATATAAAATCCTGTTCTACAACCCATTGGAGATATATCTATAATCTCTACACTATCGCTATTTAAATGCTCTCTCATAAATCCAGCAAATAGATGTTCTAATGTATGAATACCTTTTCCACTCATCTTCTCATTATTGGGTTTACAAAATCGTAAATCAAACACCCTAATATCATCTCCTAATGGAGTTTTCATCTTCTTAGCAACTCTTACAGCAGGTGCTGGCATTTTTGTATGATCAACAGTAAAACTATCTAATAGTGGCATAATATATCCTAATATCTTTTTTTTGCGATTATATCAGACTTATATAAAAATATACTATCTTTTTAGCTTTAATCAATAATCTTTTGATTATAATAATCTATAATATAATTAATTAGGAGACAATATGGGATTTTTTGATTTTGTGGCGGATAAGGGTAAAAATGTTTTAGGAAAAGGGAATGATTCAGAGGCTATAAAAAGGGAAATAGAGAATAGTTTTCAAGAGTTACCTGTGAGTGGTTTAATGGTTGATGTTGATGGAGATACCGTTACTCTAGCAGGTGTTGCTAAAGATTTTGATACTAGAGAAAAAGCTATTTTAATTGCTGGAAATATAGAGGGCATATCACATGTTAATGCAGACCAACTTATTACAGAAGATATGGTTAGCAGTGATAATCATGAAGAGTCTATTGAGATGCCAGAAGAGATTTTTTATACTATAAAGGATGGAGATACTTTATGGGATATTGCTACCCATTTTTATAAGGATGGAACTAAATATCAACATATAGTAGATGCAAATCTTGAAGTTATTAAAGACCCAAACCTTATATATGAGGGACAAACTATTAGAATACCAGATTTGACATAGATAGTTTATTAAAATAAAATAAATCTTTAAACTTAGTAATTTCTTAAAAGAAAAAACTGTATAATTAAAAAAATAAATTAATAAAGAGTTAATTATGCAGAAAAAAATCATAGAAATTTCAAAAAATTATAATTTAGTAGATATTTTAGAACGAACCTCTAAACTTAATGAAAAAATAGATGTCAAAATAGGGTTTTTAGGGGAGTTTAGTTCTGGAAAATCTACACTAATTAATGCTCTTTTAAATAAAAAAATTTTACCATCTATGGAGAAGCCAACAAGTAAGAGTATTGTTGAGATTATGGCAAAAGATGGATTGGATTCTGTAGAGTTCTATGAACTTATAGATGGGAAAAAGCATAAAATTTCTGCTTTAGAATTTTCAGATATAGCACTATCTGATAGTGATAAAAAAGCTCTACTTGAAGTTCCATCTAATGATTTTTTTGAAAATGGATATATATTGATTGATACGCCTGGTATATCATCACTTGATAAAAGTGATACTGATATTACCTATGGTTACCTCCCATTTTTAGATTGTGCTGTAATATGTAATCATATTCAAAAAGGGAGTCTCACTCAATCTATTATAAATTTTTTATTGAAAGATGAGATAAAACCTATTATTAATAATCTACTATTTGTGGTCACTAATGCTTATGTAAAATCTCCAAAAGCTAGAATAAAAATAAAAAATGAGATTATTTCTCAACTTGTAACATTAAACAAAACCTACAATCTTGGTATGGAAAATATTAAAAGTAAAGTTGTAGTTGTGTCTGCCCTAGAGGCAATGAATGGAGATAAAGATTTTAATCTTGATATACTAAAAAGTAGTTTTAGAGATAATTTTATAAATAAAAAAGAGATTTTAGTAAAAAGAAGATTTGAGAGTGAATTAAATAAAATAGCAAAACAGCTCTTAGATAGACTTTTATATAAAAGAGAAAATTCTACTCTTGATTTATCTGGATTAAAAGAGAAAGAGTTAGAATTAGAAGAACAGATATATAAATTAGATGAACAGAAAAATAAAATTTTAAACTCTCTTAATAAAATTACTCCAATTTTAGAAGAAACTATATCATCTATTTTAAATAGATATCTAAATAGATTAAAATCTATTAGAGATAGCAAAATGATAACTAAAATAATAGAAGAAATGAAAAGTGAGATTGAACTCAAGGTTGATAAGATTATATCAAAACACTTTAAAGATTTAAAGATAGATATTGATAATGACTCAACTCAAGAGTTTTTAGTATTAGAGAAGATGGTTCATGATTTACTAAAACAGATAGATATTGGTAAAGATATTGGTATGGTTATTTTAATTGAACTTTTATCATTTGGTTCTGCTGGAGTTAATGGAATTTTTGGTCTATTTTTAAGAAGTGGTTCACAGATGATTTTATCTCAAGAGGGTAATAATCGTTTACAAGAGACTGTACGATTTATAGAAAAAGTTAATCCCATGGAATTTATAGGTGATAAGATAGGTGAGAAATTAATAGAAAAGACTCTATTATCTAAAATTGAGAAGTTATCAAAAGAGATTACTCAGCAGATAGAGGAGAATTTAAAAGAGAGGGTTGATGAGGAGATTTTTAATGAGTTAACAGGAAAATTAAGAGATAGTAAACTTATGTTAAATCAGATATATAGAGATAAGTCTGATAGATTTGATGAGTTTAATAGAAATATAGAGCAGTTAAATGATGATATTTTAGATTTAGAACTGATGCAAAAGGTCTAATATGTCTTTTAATCAGAGAGAAGAGGAGTATTTTTCAAATAAGGTTTCAATAGATGAATTTTCTAAAAGTATGATTAAAGAGCTATCTATTATTAAAAATATTATTATTTTATTAAAAGAGAATAGATTAGAGAGTAAAAATATAGAAGCTTTAGAGTATGAGGCTTTCAATCTATTGATTAGTCGTATTGAGTTTGAGAAGGGTAATAGTAGAGTTGAAGTTGGAGTAATAGGGAGTTTTACAAGTGGAAAATCAACATTTATAAATTCACTTTTTGGAAAATCAATATGTCCTATGGCCGTAAAACCTACCACCTCATCTATTACAAAGTTTTATTATGGAGAGAGAGAAAAAATAACTATTGATGGTAAAGAGATAAGCTATGGTGAATATAAAAAATTATCTCAACATTTAAAAAATAGCTCTAAAGATACAAAAACATACTATATAGAGTATGCTTATCCATTTGATAGATTAAATTCTATAGTTTTATATGATACTCCTGGATTTAATAATAATCTAAATAAAAATGATGAGATTGTTACAATGAGAGCTTTAGATAGCGTAGATGTTATATTTTTTTTAATAGATATATCAAAAGGTTCAGTTGATGATAGTTCACTAGAGAGATTAAAAAAACTAAAAGATAAAAGAATTTATTGTATTTTAAATAAGTCTGATTTAAAATCGAGTGATGCTATTACTAAGATTAGAAAAGAGATAGAGTCTAAAAAGATTTTTCTAGAAGTAATTGAGTACTCTGCGATAAAGGTTTTACAAGAGGGTAAAAAAGATTATTTTTCTGAATATATATCTAATATTGAAAATATAATCTCTAAAAGAGAACCATTTAATAGCACTATTAAAGGGTATAGAAAAGAGATTAAGAGTAGATTATCTAATAGTTTTGAGTATTATATGGAAATAGATGATAGGGTATTTACTATTGATAGCTTTTATACTAAAGCAAAAGTTCAAAAGAGTAGAGTTGAGAAGTTATTAAATAATCTCTCAATAAGTAAACAGTTTACATTAAAACAGAAGATTAGAACAGAGGAGTATAAATATAATAAAAAGAGTTATATATTTATTGAAAATCTATTAAATAAAGTAGATAGAGAGCTATCTAAACATAAATTATTTAAGAGATTTAATGAGGATATTAAAAAGTTTAAAGATGAACTTATAGAATTTGAGCAGAAGTATATAGATAATTTCTATAAAGAGTGGAACTATACCTTTATAAATAGTTGTAATATTATAGAAGATGATAAAAAAAACTATTTTACTAAGAAAAATATATATAAAATTCTATTTGATAATAAAAAATTTAATAAATACATAAAGAGGATAGATTTTATAAAATATCTAGAAAAATTTCTGAATAGATGGATAATTTTACTAAATTTAGAATACAAACTTAAAATTAAATATTTAGATATTAGAGACAGTATAGAAGATGAAGCATCTAAATGGTATGCTAAACTCTATGATAGAGATGGTTATCTTTTAAAAGATGGTAAATCATATTTTAAAGACAAGAGAGATGCTAAAGAGTTCTTAAATAGTCTATATAGTTTTAAATCAAAAAGTACAATTCATATTATACATAATATTTTAGATTATAATAAAGAGGCAATAGAGGATAAAAGAAGAGAATTACGCCCTAAAAAGAGCATAGATATAGATGATATGGAAAAGCTAAAGGGATTATTAGAAAATTTTTTAAGAGAGAAGAGAGTAGATGTTAAAAGAGTATAAAAAAGATAAAAGTAATCTATTAAGTCAATATAATAGGATATTAGATTTAGATATATTAGATAATAAAATTACTAAAAAAGATATAGAAGAGAAGAAAAAACAGCTACAAAATGAGCATTTTTTTGTAAGTTTTACTGGACAGATAAAATCTGGTAAATCGACTTTAATAAATGCTTTTTTATTTGCAGATGAAGTAATTCCAGCAGATGATACTCCTCATACAGCTAAAATTACTATTATTAAGTATGGTTCAACTCCAAGATTAGAGGCAACTCTATATAGTAAAGATGAGTGGGAAGAACTTAAAAGTAATAGTGAATTTTATAATAAATTTTTAAAGTCTGATATAGAAAAATCAATATCTAGAGGGATATATATAGATGAGATAATTTACAGTTCTCCTAAAGTATTAAAAGAGGATAATTTAACTAATCTACAAGAGTATGTTGCACGAGATGGTAAATATACACCTTTTGTTAATAGTGTAACAATATACTACCCAAATGAGATACTAAAAGAGATAACTGTTGTAGATACCCCTGGTACAAATGACCCAAATCAACTAAGAGATAGGGTTGCTAAAGAGTGGGTACATAAGACAGATGCAAATATCTATATCACCTATGCAAATCAAGCAATGGATAGGATAGATATTGAATTTATAGATGAGTTTCTATTAGGAGTACCAAAAGAGCAGAAGATAACGGTTATCAATAAGATAGATACAATTAATAGTAGAGATGGACTAAATGAGTATATAGATGAACTATTTAATAATGAGGAGTTAAAGAGAAGGGAGATTTTAACTACTAGAGAAAACCTAATATTAGTTAGTGGACTTGGTGCATTAATAGATAAGATGTTAAATAACAATATTCCACTTAGTCAAGATTTAAATTACTATGCAAAAGAGCTAGAAAAAGATGGTTTTTTAGAACCTAAAAATCATAATTTAAATGAATTGGAGAGAGTTATTGATGCAAAACTTATTGAAAATAGAGGAAAAAATATTATTCTCTCTCATAAAAGCTTTATTAAATCTATATTTGATAAAAAAATAGACTCTATCAATAGAGAGATAGAGATAGAAGAGGAGAGATTAAAAGAGTTATCTAAGGATATAGATACTCTAAAATCCAATCTAGTAGATATTAATGAGCTTGAAGAGTTTATTAGAAAAAAAGAGGAAGATATATCTATTAGGTTTAATACAACTATAAATCAATATTTAGAAGATTTTATTGAAAAGACAGATTTTATAAATAGAGATACAATTATTCCAAAGATAAAAAAAGAGTTAGAAGAGATAAAAAATAGTGCAACTTATGATAGTGAGGTTGTATGGATTGTTAAGAGTGGATTAGAACATACATTTTCACACCTAAGAGAGGTTGTTAGCAAAATCCAAAATGAGTTAGCTCTATTTACAAAAAAAGAGATAAATAGACTACAAGATGAGCTATCAAAAGAGAATTTAGGAAAAATTGATTTAACTATCTCAAATAGTATATTTAATATATATGCTAGAGAGCTACTATATGGAATGAGAGAGAGTGCAGATAGACAGTTTAGTGAACACTATATTAATGGAGTAGTCAAAAGTAAAACTACAACTTTTCAGAGACTATTAGATACTAAAAAGGGTTTAGAGAATATCAATTCAGCTCTAATGTCTCTAATCCAAAAATATTTTGAAGAGACAAGAGATAAGATGAGAAGTAGTTTAGAAGAGAAGATTAAAGATAAAATTCTAAACAATACAATAAATCAAATCATAAAAGAGCTTAAATCAAATTTAAGTAGAAAGAGAGAGAGTATCAATGACTATTTAGATAATATAGATAGTAAAGAGAAATCAATCAATCAAACTACTAAAAAAATAGATTTATTAAAAGATAAATTAAATAGATACAAAAATGAGTACCATCTATGATTTTAAGTTATCAAAATATTATAATAATTACTATCTTTAATCTCTACTTCTAATCTTTTTAAAATCTCTATATCTCGGGGTTTTGGTGGCTTTTTGAAGTCTATAAAACTGTCCAGCCATT